>VXNE01000393.1 GCA_009840715.1 Gammaproteobacteria bacterium | reverse complement strand
CGGCCTCGCCTGGTGGCATCCGCTGGTGTCGGGCGATCCCGCCACCGTGCACGCCGCCGGCATCAGCGTCGCCGGCAAGGTCCTGTCGGAAGACGGCATCCACCCTGACGACCTCGAGCACCACGTGGTGACGTGGGTGGACTCGGACGGCGCGCCGGCCCCCACGCGAGACCCATGAGCGACTACACCATCGCCTGGATCGTCGTCGGCGCAGCGGGACTGGGCGTGTGCGTCGCGCTCTTTCTCGCGCTGCGCCGCTGGACCGCCGCCCGCATCCTCGCGCCGCTCGTGGCGGCGACCTGGTTCTTCATACCGTGGCGCTTCCAGGACGACCCGGAGCACTACGCGCCCGCCTTCGTCGTGCTGCTCTTTCGCGGGCTGTTCGAACCGGACGGTGAGCCCGGCGTGGTGGGGCGGACGCTGGCGCTCGCGACCGCCGCGGCGGTGGCCGTCTTCCTCATCGGCATCGGGACACGCACGCTGGTGCGCATCGCCGGGCGCTGGCGAAGACGCCAGGGGCGGGCCTCTTAGGCGTTGACTTGCCCCTGCCACGTCCGTCGTGGGGGCCGACAGGACTCCCGACGCGGCAGACGCAAAGGACAATAAACCGGCACCGGCGTCCGCGCACCCCCCGCAACGACAACATCGCCCTTATCAACCGGCGCCACCCCCCCCAAGAACATCGCCCGTTTCAAAGTGCCCGTAGGCCATCGCGATGCGCCTGGAGGCCGTACCGCTCTGTGGCTGCGCGGTGACGGACGCCCGCTGGCAACGGGCCGCCAGCAGCTCCCGGGGCGCGGTTGAAACGCCGAGACCGGCACCATGCAGCGCCACGCCCCCAAGGACACATCGCCCTTATCAACCGGCGCGACACCCCACCAGAACATCGCCCGTTTCAAAGTGCTCGTGGGCCATCGCGATGCGCCTGGAGGCCGTCCTGCCTTTGTGGCCGCGCCGTGGCGGACGCCCCGCTGGCAGCCGGCTCGCCTGCAGCCGCCGGTGCGGGGTTGAAAAGGGCTATGTTCTGTTGCGGAGGATGCCCGTCACCAAGCGTGCCTCTCGAGACCGGCGCGGCGTTGGTGCGCATGGGTCGCGCGGCGGAGGAGCTGTCCTGGGTTTCGAGCGCGCGGCGAAGGTGATCCGCAACGGCGTGCGGTGGGTGTGACGCTCTCCCGCATGATCCCGTTGCCCGAGTCGAGGGTGGTACTCAGCGCGCCGCCCGCCCCCTTCGAAAGCGGGCTGCGCGCACCGGCGTCGTGGGCCGGTCCCGAACGGAGCGATCTTGCTCATCTCGCGGGCCGTACGGGTAGGTCCACACTTCCGTGGCCGCGTCGTGGCGGCCGCCCACTGCCAACCGGGCCGCCTGCGGGACGCGGGGCGCGGTTGAAAAGGGCGATGTTCCGTAGCGGGAGAATGCCCGGCACATGGCGTGCCTCTTGAGATCGGCGCATGGCTTGCCCCGTCCTCCCGGCCCCGGAGGGCGATGTGCCTCGGGGCAAGCCTTCGGGTAAAGTAGCGCCCTTGCGCGTTGTCGTCGTCAGCCCCCGGCGCGGACCGAGGCAGGGGTGCAGCGCGCACAAAAACACCATCGCGTTGTTAGAGAAGACTCAATGATTTTCGAGAGCACCGACACCTACATCTCGACGGACGAGCTCTCCATGGCGGTCGACGCGGCCGTCAAGCTGGAGCGGCCCCTGTTGATCAAGGGAGAGCCGGGTACGGGCAAGACCCTGCTCGCCGAGGAAGTGGCCAACACCCTCGGCCTGGAACTGATCCAGTGGCACATCAAGTCGCAGACCAAGGCGCTCCAGGGGCTCTACGAATACGACGCGGTGTCTCGCCTCAGGGACTCGCAGCTCGGCGACGAGCGGGTGGCGGACATCCGCAACTACATCAAGCGCGGCAAGCTCTGGGACGCGTTCGACGCGGAGGAGCGCGTCGTGCTGCTCATTGACGAGATCGACAAGGCCGACATCGAGTTCCCGAACGACCTCCTGCAGGAACTCGACCGGATGGAGTTCTTCGTCTACGAGCTGAACCAGACGGTGGTCGCGAAGCAGCGTCCGATCGTCATCATCACCTCGAACAACGAAAAGGAACTGCCCGACGCGTTCCTGCGCCGCTGCTTCTTCCACTACATCAACTTCCCGGACCGCGAGACGATGCAGCAGATCGTCGAGGTCCACTTCCCGGAGATCAAGCAGGACCTCGTGCGCGAGGCGATGGAGATCTTCTTCGACGTCCGCAAGGTGCCGGGCCTGAAGAAGAAGCCCTCCACGTCCGAACTGATCGACTGGCTGAAGCTCCTGATGGCGGACGACATCCCGGACGAGATCCTCACCAACCGGGACCCGAGCAAGGCCATCCCGCCGCTCTACGGGGCCCTCGTCAAGAACGAGCAGGACGTCCATCTCCTCGAGCGGCTGGCGTTCATGAACCGGCGGGACAGCCGGGGGTAGCGGAGGAGCACGTCGATGCTGATCAACTTCTTCCTGACGCTGCGCAAGTACAAGGTCCCGGTCACGATCCGGGAACTCCTCGACCTGATCGACGCCATGCGGCACCGGGTCGTCTACTCCAGCATCGACGACTTCTATCTCCTGAGCCGGACGTGCATGTGCAAGGACGAGAAGCACTACGACAAGTTCGACCGCGCGTTCGGGGCGTATTTCAAGGGGCTCGAGGACCTGCACGGCCTGCTCGAGTCGCTCATTCCGGACGAGTGGCTGCGCCGCGAGTTCGAGCGTGCGCTGACGCCGGAGGAACTCGAGAAGATCGAGTCCCTGGGCGGCCTCGAGAAGCTGATCGAAGCGTTCCAGAAGGCGCGCGAGGAGGAGGAGCAGCGCGCCCGCGAGGGCGAGGAAGGCGAGGAGGGCGAGGAAGGGGACGGCGACCGCCCCGGACAGCGCGGCCCCGGCGGCCCGGGACGCGGCAAGAAGAAGAAGGCCCGCAAGGTGTGGGACCAGCGTCAGTACAAGAACCTCGACGACTCCGTCGAACTCGGCACCCGCAACATCAAGATGGCGCTGCGCCGGCTGCGCAAGTTCGCGCGCACGGGCCGGGAAGAAGAGCTCGACCTGGACAACACCATCCGCTCGACGGCGCACAACGGCGGCATGCTCGACATCAGGATGCGCCCGGAGCGCAAGAACACGGTCAAGGTGCTGCTGTTCCTCGACATCGGCGGGTCCATGGACGCCCACGTCAAGGTCTGCGAGGAGCTCTTCTCCGCGACGCGCACGGAGTTCAAGCACATGGAGAGCTTCTACTTCCACAACTTCATCTACGAGTCCGTGTGGAAGGACAACCGGCGGCGCATGAACGAACGCCTGCCGACGTGGGGCATCCTCAACAAGTACGCGCGCGACTACAAATGCGTGTTCGTGGGCGATGCCACCATGGCGCCGTACGAGATCACGCACTCGGGCGGCAGCGTCGAACACTGGAACGAAGAGCCGGGCGCCACGTGGATGGAGCGCTTCACCGAGGCCTACGACAAGATGGTGTGGATCAACCCCACGCCGCAGGAGACGTGGGAGTACTCGACGTCCGTGGGCATGACCCAGGAACTGGTCGACGGGCGCATGTTCCCGCTGACGATCCGCGGGCTCGAAGAGGGGATGAACTACCTTTCGAAGTAGGGGACGGGCTCGTCCCGTCCCGTCTCGAATTCATGCATGGTGTCGACGGGCTTGCCCCGTCCCGTGCCGGAGTCGCCTCAGGGAACGCGAGGGCGGAGCGCGAGGAGGCGCCCTCGGCATGAAACCGGCCCGCACCCTGGACACAACCGCGATGGCCCGCCGCGCGGACCGCGTGCCCGCGCTCTCCTTCCCCCCGGAACTCCCCATCTCGTCCCGCATGGACGAGATCGTGGAATGCATCCGCGCGCACCCGGTGGTCATCGTCGCCGGCGAGACCGGCTCGGGGAAGACCACGCAGTTGCCGAAGGCGTGCCTCGCCGCCGGCCGCGGCGTGCGCGGCATGATCGGACACACGCAGCCGCGGCGCCTTGCGGCGCGCACCGTGGCCGCCCGCATCGCCCAGGAACTCGACGTCCCGCTCGGCGCCCAGGTTGGGTTCGCCGTGCGCTTCGCCCAGGCGTGGGGCGAGGACACCCTCGTCAAGGTGATGACGGACGGCCTGCTGCTCGCGGAAATCCAGCACGACCGGCGCCTCGAGGCGTACGACACGCTCATCCTCGACGAGGCGCACGAGCGTAGCCTGAACGTCGACTTCCTCGTGGGCTACGCGAAGAAGCTGCTGCGCCGCCGCCCGGACTTCAAGCTCATCGTCACCTCGGCGACGATCGACGTCGAGGCTTTCCAGCGTCACTTCGACGGCGCGCCGGTGGTGTCCGTCGGAGGGCGTGGCCACCCCGTCGACGTGGTCTGGCGGGAAGCGGACGACGACGAAGCGGATCCGATCGCGGCCTGCCTGGACGAGATCGGCCGGGCGCGCCCGAGATCGGCGGCGCGGGATGTCCTCGTGTTCCTCCCCGGCGAGCGGGAGATCCTCGAGACATCGCAGCGGCTCCGGCGCGCCTATCGCGACCGCTACGAGGTGCTCCCCCTCTACTCCCGGCTGCCGGCCCGCGAGCAGGCGCGCATTTTCGAAAGTCGCCCGAGCGCGCGCCCGCGGGTCATCCTCGCGACGAACGTCGCCGAAACGAGCGTGACCGTGCCGAACGTCGGCTACGTCATCGACTCCGGGGTCGCCCGGATCAGCCGCTACAGCTTCCGGTCCCGGATTCAGCGGCTGCCCGTCGAACCCGTCTCCCAGGCCAGCGCCGAGCAGAGGAAGGGCCGCTGCGGCCGCGTGGCTCCGGGCACCTGCTATCGGCTCTACTCGGAGGCGGACTACGAGAACCGGCCGCGCTACACGGACCCCGAACTCACGCGCACCAACCTCGCCTCCGTGGTGCTGCAGATGCGCGCGTTCCGGCTCGGCGACGTGTCGCGCTTCCCCTTCATCGACCCGCCGGATCCGCGGGCGGTGAAGGACGCGGTCCGCGGCCTGCACGAACTCGGTGCCCTCCACGACGACCGTCTCACCAACATCGGCCGGACCATGGCGCGGCTGCCTGTCGACCCGCGGCTCGCCCGCATGCTGATCGCCGCCGCCCGCGGCGGCTGCCTCCGGGAGATGCTGATCGTCGTCGCGGCGCTGTCCATCCAGGATCCGCGCGAGCGGCCGCCGGACCGTCGCCAGGCCGCCGACGAGGCCCACCGCGCGTACGCGCATCCGGAGTCGGACTTCCTGGCGTGGGTCAACCTCTGGAACGCCCTGGAGGAGGAGCGCGGGGAGCGCACGCGCAGCGGCTTCCGGCGCCACCTGCAGAGACACTTCCTGTCTCCGTCCCGGGTCGCCGAATGGCGCTCCCTGCACCGCCAGTTGCTGTTGGCGGCGCGGTCCCTGGGGCTGCGGCTGAACAAGGCCGACGCGGACTACGCGGCCGTGCACCGGGCCCTGCTGGCGGGCTCCCTCGGGTTCGTCGGGCTGCACGACGAGGCCCGGGTCTACCAGGGCGCCCGCAACCTGAAGTTCCGCATCTTCCCGGGCTCCGTGCTGGCGCGGAAGGGCTCGGGGCCGAAATGGATCGTCGCCGCGGAGATCGCCGAGACCGGGCAGACCTACGCGCGCTGCGTCGCCCGGGTCGAGGCGCGCTGGATCGAGGCCGCGGCGGGCAAGCTGTTGCGGCGGACCCACTCCGAGCCGCACTGGGACGCGCGCCGCGGCGAGCCGATGGTGTTCGAGCGCGCCACGCTCTACGGCCTGCCCGTGGTCGAACGGCGCGCCGTCCGGCTCGGCCCGATCGACCCGGAGGAAGCGCGGGCCCTGTTCGTGCGGCACGCGCTGGTGGGGAGCGCGGACGGGGTGGTGCGCGCCGGCAAGCATCCGCGCCCGGCGTTCCTCGACAGGAACCTGGCGCTCGTGCGCAGGATCGTGGAGCTGCAGGCCAAGGGCCGCCGTGCGGATGTCCTTGCATCGGCCGAGGCGCAGGCGGACTTCTACCGGGAGCGGCTGCCGGAGGACGTGTGGAGCGTCGCGTCGCTCACCGCGTGGTTGGCGAAGGCCGACCCGGCCGCGGTCGGGCGGCTCCTGATGACCGAAGCGGACCTCATGACGCGGGCCGACGCCGCTGTCTCTGACGACGACTTCCCGTCGGCCCTGCGCATCGACGGCCTGGAACTGCGCCTTCAGTACCGCTTCGCGCCGGGAGAGCCCGATGACGGCGTGTCGGTGCGCGTGGACCTGGGCGTGCTGCCGCATCTCAGGCACGGGCCGCTCGACTGGCTGGTGCCGGGATTCTTCGAGCAGAAGTGCGTGGAACTGCTGAAGGCGCTGCCCAAGTCCGTGCGGCGGCGTCTCGCCCCGGTGCCGGACAAGGCGCGCGAGATGACCGCCGTCCTGCTGCGCCCTGACCGCTACCGTCAGGGTAGCTTGCTCGCCGCCCTTGCAGAGCGGGTCGAAGCGGACTACGGGGTGGTCATCGGGGCGTCCGACTGGCGGCCCGACGCCATCGCGCCGTTTCTGCGCGTGAACGTACAGGTCCGCGGCCCGCGCGGGCGGGTCGTGGACCAGGACCGGGATCTCGAGGCGTTACAGGGCCGCCTGCTGGCGCGGGTCGAAAGAGGCGCGGAAGCGGCGCGCGAACGCCACGAGCAACGGGCGCTCACGACGTTCCCGGAGGACGGTGTCCCGGAGACGCTGACCGTGGACGGCCGCGCCGGACGGGTCCTCGCGTACCCGGCCCTGCGCGACGATGGCGATCGGGTGGATCTCGTGCTGCTCACGCACCGCTCGAGCCAGCGCGCCACCAACCGGCGCGGCTACAGCCGCATGGCGCTCCTCTGGGATCGTCGCCGGACGCGTCGGCTGCGGCGGGACATCGAGGCGGAGCGCACGATGGCGCTGCACTACGCGACCCTCGGCACCCGGGCGCGGCTGGTGGACGAGCTGCTCCTCGCCGCTGCGTGGAGCTGCTTCTTCGCCGGACACGCGCTGCCCACTGCGGCGTCCGCGTTCGAGGCGGCGCTCGATGCCGGGGCCGGCAGCCTGGCGTCGACGTGCCGGGAAGTCGTGGCTGCTTGCCGTGCGATCCTCGAACGCCGGTTCGAGGCGGCGCGGGCGGTGTCCGCGCTCGAGTCCCCGGCGTTCCGTTCGAGCCGGGAGGACATGGCCGCGCACCTCGAGCGCCTGGTGCCGCCGGATTTCCCCAACCGCATCCCGGCGGAGCGGCTGTGCGACGTGCCGCGTTATCTCGACGCGATCGTCTATCGGGCAACCCACCTGCAGGGGCGCGTCGAGCGCGACCGGGAGGGGGCGGCGGAGGCGGCGCGCTGGGAAGCGCGTCTGGAGGCGCTGGACGAAGCGCTGCCCGGGGCGCCGGAAGTTGTCACCGCGAGCTACCTCGTGGAGGAGTACCGCGTGGCGCTCTTCAGCCAGCGCGTGGGCACTCGCGAGAAGGTCTCGGCGGAGCGCCTGGGACGCGTGTTCGAGCCGCTCGAACGCAGGGCCGGGCTGCGCTGAGCGGTGCACCTGAACAGGTCCTGAACCCTCGAAATCGCGTGCGTGACGCTCGCGCCGGAAGGGTATTACAATCCGGGGCGCCGACGGCCTGGAAGTCTTTCGGGAGGACGCGTGTGGCAACGCGTTTCCGTGACTGTCGGAGCGCCTTGCCAGGCAAACACGGTAACAAGGTAAGGAAGTACCATGACGAACCTGAAGAAGAAGACGATCGCTGCCGCCCTCAGTGCCGCTTTCGTGGCGGCGATGAGCGGCGCGACGGTGAGCGCCGACGAGAATCCCTTCAGCTCCGAAACCGAAGGCTACGACCTCCTCGTGGCAAACGAAGAAGGTGAAGGCGAAGGCGAAGGCCAGTGCGGCGAAGGCCAGTGCGGCGAAGGCGACAAGGACGACGCCAGCGACGAAGAAGCCTGACCCTCCCGAATTCGGGCAGCCCCGCCGGAGTCCTTCCAGCGGGGCGCCCGTTTCCTTCCTGATCCCATGACGGCCGGCCTCGGTTTGCGCCGCGGCATGTTCGGCGACCTGGCCGAATACCGCGGGGAAGTCGACCGTGCGGTCGACTTCATGGAGGCCGCCCCGGAGAACTGGATCGGTGTGGGCGGCCGTCTCGGCCGCGCGTTTCGGGAGTACACCGAGCGATTCCCGTTCGTCTGCCACGGGCTGTCGCTCTCGCTCGGCTCGCCGGCGCCCCTCGACGTGGACTTCGTCCGCGAGGTCAAGGCGTTCCTCGACGAGCATGGCATCGAGGTGTACTCCGAGCACCTGAGCTACTGCAGCGACCACGGGCACCTCTACGACCTGATGCCGATCCCGTTCACGGAGGAGGCGGTCGAATACGTGGCCGAGCGGATCCGGCGTGTCCAGGACATCCTGGAGCGCCGCATCGCGGTGGAGAACGTGTCCTACTACGCCGCCCCCGGACAGGAGATGGAGGAGCTGGCCTTCGTCAACGCCGTCCTGGAACGCGCGGACTGCCAACTGCTGCTCGACGTGAACAACATCCACGTGAACGGCGTCAACTTCGGCTACGACGCGGTGGCGTTCCTGGACGGCATCGCGGGGGAGCGGGCGGCCTACGTCCACGTCGCGGGACACCGGGTCGAAGCTCCGGACCTGCGCATCGACACCCACGGCGCGGACGTGATCGACGAGGTCTGGACACTCCTCGAACGCGCCTATGCGAACTTCGGCGTCCTGCCGACCGTGCTCGAACGGGATTTCAACTATCCGCCCGTGCCGAAGCTGCTCGGCGAGGTGGACACCATCCGTGCCCTGCAGCGGCGGGCGCGGGAGGGCGGCGTCGTCGCGGGCGGCGCGGCCATTCGGGGCTGAGGGCATGACGGAGGCTCGGGCCACGGCCGGAGACCGCGCACCGGGTTTCCTGGCCGTGCAGCGCGCGTTCGCCGCGCACATTCGCAACCCGGACCGGCATCCGGTGCCGGCGGGCGTGGACGCGCAACACATGGCTGTCTACGCGCGCCTGGTCTACCGCAACATCGAGGGGTTCCTGGCGCGGACCTTCCCCACGGCCCGGAAGGCCCTGCCGGAAGCGCATTGGCATGCCGCGGTGCGCGATTTCATCGACCGTCACACATCGCACTCGCCGTACTTTCGGGACATCTCCACCGAGTTCCTGCGTTACCTGGAGACGGAAAGGGACGTCCCGGAGGACCCCCCATTCCTGGCCGAGTTGTGCCACTACGAGTGGGCGCGGACATCCCTCACGCAGTCGGATGAAGTCCTGCCGCCGGCCGCGGACGACGCGCTGTCCCTCGACGCCCGTTTCGCGGTGTCGCCCCTGGCGTGGCCGCTGCACTACCGGTTTCCCGTGCATCGCATCGGCGCCGACTTCCAGCCGGAGGCCCCTCCGGACGCCCCGACCTGGCTGATCGTCTACCGCGACCGAGACGACCGGGTCCGCCGCCTGGAGTCGAACGCGGCGACCACGCGCCTGCTGGGGCTCCTCGCGGAGGCCGGCAGCGCGCGGCAGGCGTTGACGACCCTGGCGGACGAGCTCGGACGCGACCGCGGGCAGGTGCTTCGCTTCGGCGAGGACACGCTGCGGAGGCTGGTTTCGGCCGCCGTGGTGGCGCCGATCCCGGACCCGCCGGAGGCGGTTGTTGTCGGGGCCGCAAAGGAGTAGGGTTCGCGTCCCATCGTCGCCCTGCACGGATAACGAGATGTCCATCGTGGTGATGGATGACGATGAGGCGAACGCCGCATCGTTGGTCCAACGCCTGAACGAACTCGGTTATGCCGCGATGCGGGGACGCGGTACGCCACTCCCCGTTAACGATCCCATAGAACTGTTCGTCTGCGGCTTCCACGGGCGCGATGCGCTCGCGGCCATGGTCCAGCCTTTCGCGGCCCGCCTCGACCGGCTGCCGGCCGTGCTGGCGTGCGCCGGGACGCCGGCGGCCGAGGATCTCGCGGCGGCCATGGCGCTCGGCTTCACGGACATCCTGCCCTGGCCCGGCGCCGACGACGACACGCTCGTCGCCGTGCTCGAACGCAACATCCGGCGTTCCCGGGCGCGCCGCGCCAACGACCCGAACCTGTTCCGGGAACTTGGCGAACTCGAGCGCGACCAGCGCGCCGGCCGATATATCCAGATGGGCATGCTGCCGCCCAACCCGATGGCCCTCGACCACTACCGGCTGCGGCACCGGATCCATCCGTCGCTGCTGCTGTCCGGGGACTTCGTGGACTACTTCCGGATCACGGACGAGCACTTCGTCTTCTACATCGCCGACGTGTCCGGTCACGGCGCGTCGTCGGCTTTCGTCACGGTCATCCTGAAGAACTTCTCGCGCCGCCTGCGGCGCGAGTACCGCCCGAGCATGCTGCGCGAACCCGGGGAGGTCCTCGTCGCCCTCAACCGGGAAATCCTCGACAACCGCATCGACAAGCACGTCGCGATGTTCCTCGGGGTGGTCAACATGCGCACCAACGCCCTCCGCTATGCGAACGCCGGCCACTTCCCGCACGCGATCCGGGTCCGGGACGGGCACGCGCGGCTGCTCGAGTTGTCGGGCAAGCCGGTCGGGCTGTTCCAGGATGTCTCCTACGAGTCCGCCGGCGTGGAACTCGCCGAGGGCGACAACCTGGTCCTGCTCTCGGACGGGGTCCTCGAGGTCATCCCCGAGGCGGGGCTCGCCGACAAGGAGCACCGCATCGAGGAGGCGGCCGTCGAGTGCGGCGCCGACATCGACCGACTGTGGTCCGCGCTGGGCGTCGACGCCGCGGCGGCGGGGCCGGACGACATGACCTGCCTGATGGTCGCCTGCGGAGCCTGATTTGTCCGGGCGCATCCTGGTCGCCGACAGCGACGGCATGTACCTGTTGAAGTTCGTCGGCGACGTGCGCGTGAACCTGTGCGCCGCGGTCGACGACTTCCTGACCGACATGTACCGGGACAAGGACTTCAAGTCGGTGGTCGTCGACCTGAGCCGGACGGAGGGGATCGACAGCACGTCCCTCGGCGTGCTCGCCAAGCTCTCCATCGCCGCGCGCGAGCAGTTCGGTTTCAAGCCCACGCTGGTGTCGCCGAACTACGACATTACCCGCATCCTGCGCACCATG
This sequence comes from Gammaproteobacteria bacterium, assembly GCA_009840715.1. Taxonomy (GTDB): domain Bacteria; phylum Pseudomonadota; class Gammaproteobacteria; order Pseudomonadales; family Azotimanducaceae; genus VXNE01. The sequence continues at coordinate 3,038 of VXNE01000393.1, read as the reverse complement.
GGCTTCGACGACATCTTCCACATCGTGGAGCAGCCGCTCCTGGAGGAGGAGCAGTTGGGCGAACTGCCGCCGGCGGAGTCGACGCCCGAGGACCTGCGGCGTCGCGTCCTCGAGGCGCACCGGGCGCTGATGGAGATGAACGAGTCCAACGCCGCGACCTTCCGGGACCTCGTCGCCACCCTGGAGGCGGACCGGCCCGCCGCAACCTGACGGGCCGGGACTCAGGCCGCCTGTGGCAGCAGGTGCGCGGCCGTTGCCAGCACTTCGGCGCCGGCGCCGGGACGACGCGTTTCCTCGGACAGGTGGCGGCGCCAGGCCCGTGCGCCGGGCATGCCGTTGAAGAGGCCGTGGAGATGCCGGGCAATGTCGTGCAGGCGCGTGCCGTCGGCGAGGGCGCGTTCCACGTAGTCCGCGATGTAGCGTTCGAGCACGGCGTGCGGGCCTCCCGGCAGGGCGGTGCCGAACAGCCGATGCTCGAGCTGGGCCAGCCACCAGGGATCCCGGTAGGCGCCGCGTCCGACCATGACGCCATCGGCCCACGCGAGCGCGTCGAGGGCGCCCTCGGTATCCCGGATTCCCCCGTTGAGCACCACCGTGAGTCGGGGAAACTCGCGCTTGAGGCGGCGCACGCGCCCGTATTGGAGCGGCGGGACGGTGCGGTTCTGGGCGGGGCTCAGGCCGTTCAGGGCGGCGATCCGGGCATGCACGGCGAACGTGGTGACCCCCGCGTTTGCGCAGGCGCCGACGAAGTCCCGCAGGAACGAATAGTCGTCGTGACCGTCCACGCCCAGCCGGCACTTCACCGTGACGGGCAGGGCGCAGGCATCGCGCATGGCCGTCAGGCAGGCCGCCACGCGCCGGGGCTCGAGCATCAGGCAGGCCCCGAAGGCGCCGCGCTGCACGCGCGGTGAGGGGCATCCCACGTTCAGGTTCACTTCGTCGAAACCGCGCTCCTGCGCCAGGCGGGCGCAGCGGCCGAGCGCCACGGGCTCAGATCCGCCGAGTTGCAGGGCCACGGGATGTTCGCTCGGATCGAACGCGAGCAGGCGCTCGGTCGGCCCGTGCAGCACCGCGTCCGCCGTCACCATCTCCGTGTAGAGCCGCGCGTGGGGCGCGAGGACCCGGTGGAATGCGCGACAGTGGCGATCGGTCCAGGCCATCATGGGGGCGACGCACAGGACGTGCGTGCCTGCCGGCGAGGCGTCTGCTTGCGAGCGCCCCATAGCCGGTCCGGTCCCTCGCTGTCGCTCGGCACCGACGTCGCCTCCGGCCCAGCCACACCGACCTCGCGCTCCCCGGCCTGCCGGATTCATCGATTTTCTCTCCATTTTTTCTTCATTTTGGCCTCGCGCGTGTGTATGATCGCAGTTCCGGCATCGGATTCGAACCCGAAGCGAGCAGTAGTGAGCGTCTGAGATGCTGTGTCAGCGGACCATCCGAGCCCCCGTATACGCCCTCAGCGTGGGCGTACACACGGGCAAGAAAGTCGCGATGACCCTGCGTCCGGCTCCGGCCGATACGGGCATCCGTTTCGTGCGCACCGACCTCGGTCGTCCCCGGGTGGTGCGGGCCCTCGCCCGCAACGTTTCCGACACCACCCTGTCGACGAGCATCCTGGAGAACGGCGTACAGGTCGCCACCGTGGAACACCTGATGTCCGCCCTGTGGGGACTCGGCATCGACAACCTGGTGGTGGAGCTGTCCGACGAGGAAGTGCCGATCATGGACGGCAGCGCCGCGCCGTTCGTGCAGTTGATCGAGGGTATCGGCATCCAGGAACTGCCCGCACCGCGCCAGTTCGTGCGCATCACGCGCGCGATCGAGGTATCCCAGGGCGGCGCCACCGCGGCGTTGCGTCCGTACGACGGCTTTCGCGCGGCCTACACGTTCGTGGCCGACCACCCGGTCTTCAACCGCTATCCCAAGCGCGTCGAAGTCGACTTCGCGTCGACCTCCTACGTGGCCGAGGTGAGCCGGGCGCGTTCCTTCGGGCTCATCGACGAACTGGAGAAGGCCCACGCCATCAACCGCTGCCTGGGTTCCAGCCTCGAGAACGCCGTGGGCATCGACGACGCGCGCATCCTCAACACGGAAGGGCTCCGCTACGAGGACGAGTTCGTCAAGCACAAGGTGCTCGACGCGATCGGCGACCTGTACCTGCTCGGCAAGCCCGTGATCGGGGCCTTCGAGGGCTACATGTCCGGCCACGCCCTGAACAACAAGCTCGCCCGCGCGCTACTGCGCGTCGACGACGCCTGGGAGGTCGTGACCGCCGGTAAGGGAGCCGTCCCCGAGGCCGCGCTCGCCGCCTCCGCCTACTCCGGCGCCGCCAACTAGCTCCGCCCCCCACCCGACCCCACAGCGGCCGCCGCTGTGGCGGATCGTCGTACTTCTTCCCCATGCCGTGCCGTGTTGCAGGCGGGGATCTGCCTCCCCCCAGGAGTGCCCGTTGACGACAAGGCTGCTGCTCCTCCAGCCCCCGCAACCGAACATCGCCCAATTCAATGAGGTGCCTCAACCAGGGTCCGCGTTTCCCACCGCCCGCCCACCGGCGCTTTGTCATTCGCGGAGATCGCGCCCGTGGACGGCCGGTGGAAAACGCTCCCTGCCCGGGCCGACTGTCGGTCCCCGGCCCAACCGCCGGACCGGGACGCAGCCGGCCGTCGCGAACCGCATCCCCCAACAGAACATCGCCCTTTTCTTTCGAGCGACCAGCCACCGGCGGCGGCACTTGCCCGCAACAGAACATCGCCCCATTCAAAGATCCCACCCGCATGGGCCCAGCGGACACATCGGCGCGTCACGGCGTTCTCCCGGCTACACGTCCGCGGGCGCTCCGTCGCGGCAGGAGCTTCGTGCGCGGCACCGCGGCTTGATAAGGGCGATGTTGTGCTGGGTCAAGCGACACACGGCAGCGGACGCCAAGCGACACCGCGGCCGATCGTGACACGAACGCTGCTCCCCGCCGGGTCACGGGTACACCCGGTGGGCGGGGTTATCCACGCTTTGTCCACGGCGCCGGTCCCCCGATGATCAAG
>VXNE01000079.1 GCA_009840715.1 Gammaproteobacteria bacterium | reverse complement strand
CAGTTCTGGGCGATACGGCCCTTGTCGTTGCGGTACCAGGTGGGGGCTTTCGAGACGCCCCAGGCCATGTTCCGGTTGCCCTCGTCGATGCGCACGTTGTACGCGTCGTGCACGTCCTGGCGGCAGTCCATGGCGTTGCTGTCCCCCCCGATGAGGAGCTTCAGGCAGCCCAGGATGTAGCGCATCTCGCACTCCGAGAAGAACACGATGCTGCCGTTCACCACGATGTTGGTGTTCGGACCGTACATGCAGAAGAGGTTCGGGAAGTTCGGGACCGTGATACCCATGTAGGCGCGGGCGTCGCCGTCCCACTGGCCCTCCAGGGTCGCGCCGCCGCGCCCGGTGATCTTCATCGGCCACAGGAACTTGCTGGCGGTGAACCCCGTGCCGTAGACCAGCACGTCGCAATCGTGGTGCGCGCCGCTCTCGGTACGCACCCCCGTCTCGTCGATCTCGGCGATCGGGTCCGTGACGAGGTCGACGTTGTCGCGCCGCAGGGCGCGGATCCAGTTGCCGTTGTCTATGAGGATCCGTTTGCCCGCCACCGGGTAGTCCGGGATGATCTTGTCGCGCAGCTCCTCGTCTTCCTCGCAGAGCGCGGCGATGCCCTCCGTGAGCAGCTCCCGGAGCTGATCGTTCTCCGCGCTGATCGCGCGGTCGGTCTCGTTCCAGGCGGGGTCCTTCTTCGCCGCCGCGAGAATGCCCTCGGCCATGCGCCAGAACATGCTGAAGCGAAACCATTTCGCGTAGTACGGCACGTGGTTCAGGAGCCAGTGTTTCCCGTCCGGCACGTACTCGTGGTACTCGGGCGCGTTGAAAATCCACGGCGCCGTGCGCTGGAAGATCGTGACGCTCGCCGCCTCCTTCGCCACTTCCGGCGCGAACTGGAACGCGGAAGCACCCGTGCCGATCACCACGACCCTCTTCCCCGAGAGGTCGTGCTCGTGCTCCCACTCGGTCGAGTGGAACGCGATGCCCCGGTAGCGGTCCTGCCCCGGGATGTCGGGCCACTTGGGCCGGTTGAGCTGCCCGACCGCGCTGATGATGGCGTTGGCGATGAGCGTCTCGGCGGTACCGTCCCGGTGCCGGACGTCGACGCGCCACACGCCGCGGTCCTCGTCGTAGGCTGCGGCCTCGACATCGGTATGGAAGCGGATGTTCTCGCGCAGTCCGTACTGGGTCGCGCAGTCGTCGAAGTAACGGCAGAGGACTTCCTGGGACGAGTAGAACTGCGGCCAGTCAGTCGGGTGGAAGCTGTACGAGTAGGTGTGGTTCGGGCTGTCCACGCGGCAACCGGGGTAGGTGTTCTGGTACCAGGTGCCGCCCACGTCCCCGTGCCGTTCGACGATCTCGAAGCCGATACCGGCGGCTTTCAGCCGAATGCCCGCGAGCAGCCCGGACATGCCGGCGCCGACGATCACGACCTTGAAGTTCGCCCGGGCCTCCGCCGACAGTTCGGCAAGCTCCGGGACCCCGTAGCTGTCCTCGTCCTGCAGGGCCAGCTCGGCTTCGAGGAAGGTGCCGTATTCCGGGGACAGTTCCTGTCCGGACGCGAAGTTGACCATCTCGTGCACGAGATTGGCGTCCGGGGCGGGCGGCAACCGCTGGCCGTTGTCACGATACGCCTTGAGCGCCTCGAAGGCCTGTTCCCGAATGCGCGCCTGGTCTTCCTCCGCGATGCCGCCCTGCGGGTCCACGAGGAACCCGGACTCCGGCTGGATGTCGCCGCGGATGATGTCCGCGTCCGCCGTCAGGTGCACGAGCGCGTTCATCAGCGAGGGGATGTGCGCGTCTTCCAGCGCGGCGCGAATGGTGTCGTCGTCGGCGTCGATGCGCCTGCTGACCGCCTTTAACAGGTCCATGTGCTGCCTCCTTCCCGAAGGGGCCGAATGTTGCGCAGACGCGTCCGGCAATGCAACGTAAGCGCCCTACACCTTCTTGGGAGCCTTCCATGGACATGGGGATCTGCGTCGCCTCGCACGTCGGCGACATCGACTACGTCGTGCGCGCCGAGGAACTCGGGTACAGCCACGCCTGGCTGGCGGACAGCCAGATGCTGTGGTCGGACTGCTACGCGACGCTCGCCCTGGCCGCGACGCGAACCTCGCGGATCCATCTCGGCACCGGGGTCGCGGTGACCGGGACGCGTCCGGCTCCCGTGAACGCCGCGGGCATCGCGACCATCAACGCCCTGGCGCCCGGGCGCACCTTCCTCGGCGTGGGCACCGGCAACACCGCCATGCGCGTGATGGGCAAGAAACCCCAACGCATCCGCGAGTTCGACGAGTACCTGACGACGCTGCGGCCGCTGCTGCGCGGGGAGGAGGCCGTGAACGACGACGGCCAGCCGATCGTGCACATCATGCCGGACAAGGGCTTCGTCAACTTCGACGATCCGATTCCGCTCTACGTATCGGGATTCGGGCCGCGTTCGCTCGGACTCGCCGGGAAGCACGGCGACGGCGCGATCCTCGGCGCGGCGTCCGCCAGTGCCCTCGGGGGCTCCTGGCACATGATCGAGGCGGGGGCTCGCGCAGCCGGGCGCGACTTCGACCGGGACACGTACTACGCGACCGCCCTGACCACCATCGCCATCCTGGAGGAAGACGAAGCCGTCGACTCGGACCGCGTGAAGAGCCAGTGCGGCGCGATGGCCATGGCGGGCGTCCACTTCGCCTACGACCAGTTCCGCAACTTCGGCCACCAGCCGCCGAACTCGATGGCCGGCATCTGGGACGACTACACGGCGCTGCTGGAAGCCGTCCCCGCCGAGCGCCGCCACCAGCGCATCCACGGCGGCCACAACTGCTGGGTGCTGCCGGAGGAGGAGCGGTTCCTGACGCCCGAGGTGCTCGGCGCCGTCTGCATGATCGGCACGCGGGATCAGTTGCTCGAGCGCCTGTATGCCCTGGAGGATGCGGGCCTCGACCAGGTGATGATCCTGCCGAACTTCGACACGCGCTACGACGTACTCGAGCAGGTGGCCGGCCAGCTCATGTAACGCCAGCGGCGCTACGACGCCTGGTCTTGCCCGGGCGGTTCCACCCGCACCGTGAGGATGTCCGTCTCGTGGTATTGCTGGTGGCGCACGGAGGAAGCCAGGTGCCGCAGCAACCGCAACGACACCTCCCTTTCCATGGTGTCTGCCGTCGCGCGCTCCCCGAGGAGCGTCATGCTGTCCTCGATGTTCTGCTCGCCCGGAGCCGCCACGAACTCGATGAGGGCGTCGCCCTCGTCCTCCCGGGCGGTCACGAGCAACCGCCTGGGCCCCACCGCCGGGCCGTCGCTGTCGCCGTGTCCGAGCAGGGTGAGCAGGCTCTCCTCGGAGGCCGCCTCCACCCGTCTCAGCATGGCGGCATCCCACCCGCGTCGCCCAGCGAACCCTGCGAGGAACTCCCGGAGCTGCGGCAGCGCTTCCACCTCCAGGGCGACCGCGAGGCGCTTGCGGCGCGGCGCGGTGAGATCGAGGAACACCGTGATGAAGATCGCGACCAGTCCCCCCGCGGTCAGGCCGCTGTCCAGCAGTCCGCCAGCGAACCCGGAGAGATACTCGGGAAAGATGAGGTCGAACTGGCAGCCGAAACCGAACCAGAAGGAGAAGCCCACGATGAGGGCCTTGCGGTGGTCCAGGCCGTCCTGGGCAACGGTGGTGATGCCGAGGGTGAACAGGGACGCGATCATCACGACCACATAGCCCGCGAGCACCGGCCCCGGCACCGCCAGCACCAGGGCCAGCAGCTTGGGGAAGAACGCCATCGCGGCGAGCGCGAGGCCCAGGACGACACCCACCGCGCGCGACCCGACGCCCGTGAGCTGCGTCAGGGTCACCGTGGTCGTCCGCGCGCCGTTCGGGATCGTGCCCGCGAGCCCGGCGAGGACGTTGCAGACGCCGTCCGCCGTCACCGCACCCTGTACCGTACGGAAATCGACGGCCCGGCGACGGCGCCAGGACACGCCCTGTATTCCGACCGAGGCGCTGATCGTGCGGATGGTCAGGACCACGATCACCAGCAGGAAACCCGGCAACAGTCCCCAGAAACTCGGGCCGAAGTCGAGGTCCAGACCCGGCCACGCGAGTTCCGGAGCTCCGATCCAGCCGGCGCGCAGGACGCGGTCGACGTCGTACGCGCCGAGCGACGCGGCCACGGCCGACCCGACGGCGATGCCCACGACCGGTGCCCAGGGACGGAGCTTCCGGCCACCCTTGAGCATGATCCCCGCAAGGACCAGCACGGTTGTCAGCGCGGAAGCCGAGGCTGCGTGCGGCGCCGACGCCCGCGGCACGTCGTCCAGCAGGCCGAGCGTGACGGGTACCACGGTGACCGGCAGGAGCAGCAGCACCGTCCCCGACACGGTCGGCGTGAGGATGCGGCGAAACAGCGACAGCCGGGCCGAGAACACAAGCTGGAACACTCCGGCCGCACAAACCAGCATAGCCAGCAGTCCCGGACCCCCGGCCTCCAGGGCGTCGGCGCAGATGGCAATCGCGGCGCCCGACGCACCGGTGATCAGCATGTAGCCGGCGCCGATGCGTCCGAGACGGAACGCCTGCAGCGCGGTAATCCCCCCGCCCACGATCAGCGACGCGAAGGCCGCCCAGGTGACCAACGCCTCCGGAGACCCCGCCGAGCGGAACACCGTCATCGGGATCACGATCATGCTGGAAAGCGTGAGGATCGCGAACTGCAGTCCGAAACCCGTCGCGAGCAGGGGGGGCGCCCGCTCGTCGGGCTCGTAGAGAATCCCCGACTCGGCTTCACGAGCCGCCATCGCTCAAACCTCGAGCCTGACGGAAGCGGAAGATACTACGTCGGATGCGGCGCGCCGCGCGACAGGAGCGGTGGAGGACCGGCGGCGACCCGCGCTCAGCGGTCGGGCCCGGACTGCAGGGCGTGCGTCAGCTCGCGTACGCGCACGCCATGCGGACTTCGATGCTGCGGCGCCCGGGGGCGTCCGGCGGCGCGTCGATGTCGAACGAGGTGTGCGGGCAGCCCCGGGCGCGGCCCGGCCGCGTGTCGAGCTGCTTGATCACCATCATCTCGTCGGTCTGCATGCGCGAGAAGTAGTAGAAACGCTGGTCCGGGTTGAATACGGGCATCGAGGAGGCCGCGCCTCCCTCCATCGCCCCGGTCTCCGGCCCGGGCTTGTTCCGGTAGCCGGTGTAGTAGTAGTCGAGCACGTCCCCCAGGTCGAGCGTGCGGGCATCGATCACCGCCAGCGGGTTCTTGCGCACTTCGCGCTCGAACGGCTGCCACGTGTTGAACCACGCGAACTCCCAGTGCCGCGCGGGATCGAGGTCGGCGCGGTGCTTCGCGAGCGCGTTCCGCCGCCGCTCCGCCGCGCCCGCGAGCGAATAGTCGCAGTGCACGAAGCGCGCGTAGGCAACGTTGAAGTCGCTGGTGTCCTCCGTGCGGACGGTGTGCGAGTAGACGAACACCGCGTCGGCGCCGGTCATGTCCCGGACGACATTACCGACTTCCCGGTAGTAGGTGTCGCGTACCTGCGCCTCGTCCCGAAAGTCCCGTACCCCGGACTCGTGCCGGGTCAGGACGAAGCCGGACGTGTCGAGACCGAGGTCGAGGCCGCGGGCGTCGTCGATGGCGACGGCCCGCTTCGAGGTGTTGGCGCGGCGGGAAGTCCGGTCTCCGATACGCGGGGAGTCGGTCCGTCCCTTCCATTCGGGGTTCAGGTAGCGGACTTCTGCATTGACGGATGCTTGCATCGTTCCTTCCTGCTCTCTCTGATGGCATGGTAGCAGCTTCGGCGCGCCCGAGCGCATTCGCCGGGGTGTCCTGGCGCGCCGGGTTTCCACCCAGAGGGAGAGAAGGAGAAGCACCTGTGCTCGATCGATTCAAGGTCCCGGAGGACATCGCCGTGCGCATCGCACCCGACGACATGCGCGCGACCGTGGAGAACATGTTCCGCGCCCTCGGCATGCCCGAGGCCGATGCCGTCCAGGCCGCCGACGTGCTGATTTATGCCGACGTCCGCGGTATCGAGAGCCATGGCGTCAGCAACATGATGCGGGCCTACGTCCACGGTTTCCGCAACGGTCACGTGAACCCGACGCCCGACTGGAAGATCGTGCGCGACACGGGGCCCGCCCTCTACGTCGACTCGGACAACGGGCTGGGACTCGCCGTGGGGCCGGCGGTGATGGACCTTGCCATCGAGCGAGCCCGCCAATATGGCATCGCTTTCGCCGTCACCAGCAACGGCGGTCACTACGGCGCCGCGGCCTACCACGCGCACCGGGCCGTGGCCCACGACATGATCGGCATCTCGATGACTTCCGGCGGGGTTCACGTCGCCCCGACCTTCGGCGCGGAGCCGCTGCTGGGCCTGAACCCCATCGGCGTCGCTGCCCCGTCCGGAGCGGAGGTGCCGTTCCTGTTCGACGCGTCGATGAGTTCCGTCGCGGGCAACAAGATCGGCCTGCTGCGCCGGGTCGGCGGGAACGTGGCGCCCGGCTGGGTGGCGGAAGAGAACGGCGCCCCGGTCATGGAGGAAGCGCCGGTACCGCCGAACTTCCTGCTCCTGCCGCTCGGCGGCACGCGCGACATCGGCTCGCACAAGGGTTTCGGCCTCATGATGATGGTCGAGGTGCTGACCACGGTCCTCGGCGGTACGGGGGCGGGACCGGACCGGCGTACCGCCTTCGCGCACAGCTTCATCGCAGCCGACGTGGGCGCGTTCACCGACCTCGAAACCTTCAAGGCCGACATGGACGCGTACCTCAAGCGGTTGCGCGAGTGCCGCACCGCGCCCGGGGAAGAACGCGTCGTGTATCCCGGAATGCTCGAAGCCGAGGACGAGGAGGACCGGACGGCGAACGGCATCCCCTACCATCCCGAAGTGATCGAGTGGTTCACGGCTACCTGCGACGAACTCGGCGCAACGCACCGCCTCGGCTGACGACCCGGGGGCCTGCACGGCTTCGGCACGGGGGAGCCCGGTGCTATAGTCGCCGGTCCCGTTGACTCGGGTGCCTTGCGATGGACCAGGCAGCCTTGGCGCACGAGATCGCCGGACGCCACCTCGACCGCATCGGCGGGCCGATCACCGCGTTGCGCGAGGTCGCCGCCGAGTTCGGCTACATCGAGCGTGCGCACATGGAGGGCGTCGCCGACGCGTTCAACCTCACCGTCGCCGAGGTTCGGGGCATCGTCGGCTTCTACAGCGACCTCAACACGGAGCCGCGCGGCCGCACGCACATCCGTATCTGCCAGGCCGAGGCCTGCCAATCCGTCGGCGCCCGCGAGCTGACCGCGGCGGCGGTGGCGCGTTTCGGGGCGGGCCTCGGCGAGACGGCGGCCGACGGCAGCGTCAGCCTGGAAGCGGTCTACTGCCTGGGACTGTGCACCAGCGGGCCCGCCGCGACGGTCGATGACCGGATCATCGTGCGGGCCACTCCCGAGGCGCTCGCACCGTGACGGTCGCGAAAGTCCCCCGCGAGACCCTCGCCAACGCCCTGGGCGCCGACGGGATCGCGGCAGAACTGGCGGCGCGTGGCCACGATGTGGTCCGTACGGGTTCGCTGGGCCTCTGCTGGGCCGAGCCCCTGGTCGAGATCGACGGTATCGCGTACGGCCCCGTGCAGGACATCGCACACCTGGACGCCGCCCGTATCGGACCCACGGACGAGATCCCGGCCCTCTCCCGCCAGCACCGCCTGGTCTTCGACCGCTGCGGCAGGGTCGATCCCTTCGACTACGATCCCACTCCCATTCGGGCCCACCTGCAACGGCAGCCCGCCGACATCCTCGCCGAGATCGAGGCCAGCGGCCTGCGCGGCCGTGGCGGCGCCGGCTTCCCGGCGCACATCAAGTGGCGCACGGTCCACGACACCCCTTCCGACCGGAAGTACGTGGTCGTGAACGCCGACGAAGGCGACTCCGGCACGTTCGCCGACCGGCTCATCATGGAGGGGGACCCGTTCCGCCTCATCGAGGGCGTGCTGATCGCGGGGCACGCGATCGGGGCCGACACCGGCGTGGTCTACCTGCGGTCCGAGTACCCCCTCGCGGCCGAGATCTTCTCGGAGGCCATCGACACCGCCCGCGGGATGGGCCTCCTCGAGACCTTCCACATCGAGCTTTTCGTCGGCGCCGGCGCCTACATCTGCGGCGAGGAGACCTCCCTGCTCGAGAGCCTCGAAGGCAAGCGGGGGGAGATCCGCGCGAAACCCCCCGTGCCGGCCGTCGCGGGGCTCTTCGGCCGGCCGACCCTGGTGCACAACGTCATCACGCTGTGCGCGGTCCCGGGCATCCTCGAGCACGGCGGCGCCGCGTACGCGGAGCTGGGCGTCGGCCGCTCGACGGGGACCATGACCTTCCAGCTCGCGGGCAACGTGGAGCGCGGCGGCCTGATCGAACTGCCCTTCGGCGTGGCGCTCCGGGAACTGATCGAGGACTGGGGCGGCGGGACGCGCACCGGCCGCGACGTGGGAGCGGTCCAGGTGGGCGGGCCCCTGGGGGCATACCTGACCGGCGCCCAGCTCGACACGCCGATGACCTACGAGGCCCTCGCCGCCATCGGCGCGGGGGTCGGCCACGGGGGCATCGTGGTCTTCGACGACACCATCGACCTCGTCCGCCAGGCCCACTACGCGTTCGCGTTCTGCGCCCACGAATCCTGCGGCAAGTGCACGCCCTGCCGCATCGGAGCGGTACGCGGGAAGGAGACCGTCGAGGCGCTGATCGCGAGCGAACGCCCCGAGGTGGAATTGGCTATTATTGCCGATCTGTGCGACGTCATGGAGCAGGCGAGCCTGTGCCAGATGGGCGGCATGACGCCCATCCCCGTGCGTAGCGCGCTCGGGCTGCCGCAAGGCGGCGACTGAGGACGCCACGGACGCAGGGTCTCGAACAGTGACATGAGACTCGCGGACAACGACTACGGGACGCCCCCGTCCCCCGCGGCCAAGACCGTCACGCTGACGGTCGACGGCACGGTCGTGACCGTTCCGGCCGGCACGTCGATCATGCGCGCCGCCATGGAGGCCGGGATCCCCGTCCCCAAGCTCTGCGCGACCGACAGCCTCGAATCGTTCGGGTCCTGCCGGCTCTGCCTGGTGGAAGTGGAGGGCAGGCGCGGCCTGCATGCTTCGTGCACAGAGCCGGTAGCAGCGGACATGGCCGTGCACACGCAAAGCGAGAACATCGCGAAGATGCGCCGCGGCGTGATGGAACTCTACATTTCCGATCACCCGCTGGACTGCCTGACGTGCTCGGCGAACGGCGACTGCGAGCTGCAGGACATGGCGGGGGCCGTCGGCCTGCGCGAGGTGCGATACGCGGGCGGCGAGGACCATCTGGACGCCCCCGCCGACACGTCGAACCCCTACTTCGCGTTCGATCCGTCCAAGTGCATCGTCTGCTCCCGCTGCGTCCGCGCCTGCGACGAGGTCCAGGGCACCTACGCGCTCACCATCGACGGGCGCGGCTTCGACGCTTCGGTCAAGACCGGGGCGGACGACTTCTTCTCCTCCGAGTGCGTCTCCTGCGGCGCCTGCGTGCAGGCCTGCCCGACCGCCACCCTGATGGAGAAGTCCGTCATCGAGCACGGCGTACCGGACCGGGTCGTCAAGACCACGTGCGCGTACTGCGGCGTCGGCTGCTCGTTCAACGCGGAGATCAAGGGCGACCAGGTCGTGCGCATGACGCCGGACAAGGACGGCAAGGCGAACCACGGCCATTCCTGCGTGAAGGGCCGCTTCGCGTGGGGCTACGCCCAGCACCGGGAGCGGGTCCTCGACCCCATGATTCGCGACCGCATCACCGATCCGTGGCGCAAGGTCTCCTGGGACGAGGCCATCGCACATGCCGCGAGGCGCCTGCGGGACATCCAGACCGACCATGGAAAAGGCTCCATCGGGGCCATCACGTCGTCCCGCTGCACCAACGAGGAGGTGTGGGTCATCCAGAAGATGGTCCGGACCACCTTCGGCAACAACAACGTCGACACCTGCGCGCGCGTGTGCCATTCGCCCACGGGATACGGCCTGAAGACGACGTACGGCACTTCCGCGGGCACCCAGAACTTCGACTCGGTCGACCACGCGGACACGATCGTCGTGATCGGCGCCAACCCGACAGAAGGACATCCGGTGTTCGCGTCCCGCATGAAGCGACGCCTGCGCGAGGACCGGCCGGGCCGGCCGCCCGCGAGACTGATTGTCGTGGATCCAAGACGCATCGACCTCGTGCGCTCGCCGCACGTCGCCGCCGACTGGCACCTGCCGCTGCAGCCGGGCACGAACGTCCCGCTCATGAACGCGTTCGCCCACGTCGTCGTGACCGAGGGCCTGATCGACGAGGAGTTCGCACAGGAGCGTTGCGACGTGGAATCGTTCCGGGCCTGGCTCGAGTTCGCCGCGGCCGACCAGAACTCCCCGGAAGCCGTCGCGGCCGTCACCGGGGTCCCGGCCGAGGACATCCGCGCCGCGGCGCACGCCTACGCGGCGGCGCCGAACGCCGCGATCTACTACGGCCTCGGCGTCACGGAACACAGCCAGGGCTCGACGATGGTCATGGCCATGGCGAACCTCGCGATGGCCACCGGCAACATCGGCCGCCCGGGGGTCGGCGTGAACCCGCTGCGCGGCCAGAACAACGTGCAGGGCGCGTGCGACATGGGGTCGTTCCCCCACGAGCTGCCGGGTTACCGGATGGTCACGGACGACGCCGTGCGCGCCACGTTCGAGGAGGCGTGGGGCGCGACGATCGATGCCGAGCCCGGTTTCCGCATCCCGAACATGCTCGACGCCGCCTGCGCCGGCCGCTTCAAGGGCATCTACATCCAGGGCGAAGACATCGCCCAGTCCGACCCCAACACGCAGCACGTCGAGGAAGCGCTCGCCGCCATGGAGTGCGTCATCGTCCAGGACCTGTTCCTGAACGAGACGGCCAAGTTCGCCCACGTGTTCTTCCCCGGCACGTCGTTCCTGGAGAAGGACGGCACGTTCACCAACGCCGAGCGCCGCATCAACCGCGTGCGCCCGGTGATGGCGCCCAAGACCGGCATGGCGGAATGGGAGACGACGCAGGCCCTGACGCGGGCCCTCGGCTATCCCATGCAGTACGGTTCGGCGCGCGAGATCATGGACGAGGTCGCGTCGCTCACCCCGACGTTCACCGGCGTCTCCTTCGACCTGCTCGACCGCGTGGGCAGCGTGCAGTGGCCGTGCAACGACGCGGCGCCGGAGGGGACCCCGGTCATGCACCGCGAGGAGTTCGTGCGCGGCAAGGGCCTGTTCGTGCTGACGGAGTACCAGCCCACCGAGGAGAAGGCGAACCGCAAGTTCCCGTTGCTGCTGACCACGGGCCGCATCCTCACCCAGTACAACGTCGGCGCCCAGACCCGGCGCACCGACAACGTCGAGTGGCTGGACGAGGACCGCCTGGAGATCCACCCGGCGGACGCGGAACTGCGCGGCGTCCGCACGGACGACTGGGTGTCGGTGACGAGCCGCATGGGCGAGATCACCCTGCGCGCCGATGTGACGGAGCGCGTCGCGCCCGGCGTTGTCTACACGACCTTCCACCATCCCTCCACCGGCACGAACGTCGTGACGACGAATCTCTCCGACTGGGCCACGAACTGCCCCGAGTACAAGGTGACGGCGGTGGAAGTGCGGCCGGCGAACCACCGTTCACCGTGGCAGGAGACGTTCCGCAGCCGGAACACCGAGCAGATCGACCTCCTGCCGGCGGGATGACCCGCCCGACGTCCGACGCCGCCATCGAGGCCGCCAGGGCGCCCGCGGCGAGCCTCCGGATCGACGTCGAGGCGGTCGCCGGCGACGACCACCGGCGTACCGGATCAGACGTCGTCACGATCGAGGAGCCGCTTGAGATCCGTCTCTCGTACGGGGCCGCCACGGACCGTCACGAGCAGAGCATCTCGATCACCATGCGCACCCCCGGAAACGACGAGGAACTCGCGGTCGGGTTCCTCGCCGGCGAGGGCATCGTCACGAGGTCGGACGACGTGCGACTGGTCGAGCACTGCGGTCCACCGAGCCCGGACAAGGGCATCCGCAACGTCGTGCGGGTGGAGCTCGCGGATGACGTCGCCGTGGACCCCGGCGGCCTGCTCCGGCACTTCTACACGACATCGAGTTGCGGCGTGTGCGGCAAGGCATCGCTCGACGCCGTGCGCATTCACGTGGCCAGGCGGCGCCCGCGGGCCTTCTCGATCCACGCGGCGGCGCTCCGACAGCTTCCCGGGGCACTGCGCGCGCGGCAGACCGAGTTCGCCCGCACCGGCGGCCTGCACGCGACGGCGAGTTTCGACCGCGCCGGCGCGATCCTGCGCGTGCGGGAGGACATCGGCCGCCACAACGCCTTCGACAAGCTCGCCGGCTCCTACCTGGCGGAGGGCGGATTGGCGGAGCACGGCATCCTGCTCTCCGGGCGGGCCAGCTTCGAGCTGCTGCAGAAGGCGGCGGTGGCCGGGACAGCGCTCGTGGCCTCCATCGGTCCCCCGTCGAGCCTCGCCGTCGAACTCGCCCTTGACCAGGGCATCACCCTGGCGGGCTTCCTGAAGCCGGACCGCTTCAACATCTACACCCGCCCCGACCGCATCTCCTTATGAATGGGGAGCCATGAAGCGGGAGGCATGAAACGGGAGGACATCACCGCCATCGTCTTCTGCGGCGGGGCCGGCCGGCGCCTTGGCGGGGTCACGAAACCGCTGATCGACTGGCGAGGCCAACCCCTGGTGGGGCACGTGATCGACCGCGTGGCCGAGCAGGTCGGCGCCATCCTGCTCAGTACCGGCGCCGATCCCGAACTCTACGCGCGGTTCCGGCGGCGCGCGGACGAAGACGCCGCGCCTCGCCCCGGCCTGCGATCGTCGGTGGCGCCGTCGGTCCCGTGCCGGGCCGTGCCCGACGAGACGCCGGGGGAAGGACCGCTCGGGGGCTTCGCATGCTGCCTGGAAGCGGTGACCACGCCATGGATCTTCACCTGCCCGGGCGACTCTCCCCATCTGGCGACCGACCTCGTGGCGCGCCTGACACCCGATGCCGAGCGC
This sequence comes from Gammaproteobacteria bacterium, assembly GCA_009840715.1. Taxonomy (GTDB): domain Bacteria; phylum Pseudomonadota; class Gammaproteobacteria; order Pseudomonadales; family Azotimanducaceae; genus VXNE01. Next base: position 1,365 of record VXNE01000079.1, on the reverse strand, counting down.
AGCGGCGTCGCCGTCTCCCATGACGGACGCCGGCGGCAGAACCTGTTCCTGCTGATCCGGCGCGACCGGGCCGATGCGCTGGCCGAGTTCTACCGGGCGGGCGGCCGGGCCATCCATCGCTGGCTCGACGACCAGGACATCGCATCCACGCGGCTGCCGGACCTGGCCGACGCGTTCTTCAACGTCAACACGCACGAAGACCTCGCCGCGCTGCGGGCGCAGGACGACTGACCGGCCGCTCCGCGCGTTGGCGCACAGCCTCGCCGTCGCATAGGCTCGGCTACGCCACGGGCCAACAGGAAGAACACGATGTCCCGAACCTACAGGCTGTTGCCGGCCCTCTGCGCCCTCGTGACCGCATGCTCCGAGCCGGCGGACGCTCCTGAGGCGCCGGCCCCGCCCGATCCACGACCCAACATCGTCCTCTTCCTGGCGGACGACCTCGGGTACGAAACCCTGGGCGTCAACGGCAGCGCCTCCTACGGAACCCCTGCCCTGGACGCACTGGCCGCATCGGGCGTCCGGTTCACCAACGCCCACTCGCAGCCGCTGTGCACGCCGTCGCGCGTACAGATCATGACCGGCCGCTACAACCACCGGAACTACACCAACTTCAACATCCTCCCCGAAGGAGAAATCACGTTCGCTCATCTCCTCAAGGACGCGGGGTACGCCACGGTGGTGGTCGGCAAGTGGCAGCTCTGGGGCCACGAGCGGGCCTGGCCCGAAGCCCGTGGCACGGGACAGTTGCCGGCCGCGGCCGGCTTCGACGACCACCTGCTGTGGCAGGTGCGCCATACCTTCACCGCAGGCGAGCGATTCGCCGACCCCTTCATCGAGAGGAGCGGAGCCGCCGCGACCACGGTCCCGGGCGCCTACGGCCCGGACCTGTCCACCGACTTCATGCTGGACTTCATCGAGCGCCATGCAAGCAACGACCCCGGACGGCCGTTCCTCGCGTACTTCCCGATGGCGCTGACCCACGACCCCTTCGTTCCCACCCCCGACAGCGCCGGCTGGGACGGCGACCGCTACGCCGAGGATCCGGCCTATTTCAAGGACATGGTGGAGTACATGGACAAGATCGTCGGCCGGACCGTGGCGAAGCTCGAGGAACTCGGACTGCGGGACAACACCCTCGTGCTCTTCACGGGCGACAACGGCACCTCTTCCGCGATCACGAGCACCATGACCGACGGAACGGTCGTGCAGGGCGGCAAGGGCCAGCCGACGAACGCCGGCACCCACGTACCGTTCATCGCTTCGTGGCCCGCGAGCGTGCCGGGTGGACGGGTGTCCGACGCCCTGATCGACTTCAGCGATGTCCTCCCGTCGCTCGTGGAGGCAGCGGGCGCCGTCCTGCCG
>VXNE01000650.1 GCA_009840715.1 Gammaproteobacteria bacterium | reverse complement strand
GCGCTCCGCCGCGAGCCGTGGCTTCGGGAGCTGATGTCGGGGCGGAATGCATCGGTGGGGGGCCGGGACCGGCGAACGTTCCTGACCGAGGCGGGCAGCGTCGGCGGCGTTCCCGTGCACGTCGTCGAGCTGACGGGCGAACCCGGCGACGTCTGCTTCACGGACCTGAGGCTCCTGCACACGCTCGCCCCGAATCCCGGCCCGCGGCCCCGTCTCATGGCGACGCAGCGATTCACGTTTTCCGACGTCGCCGGGGACGTGCGTTCCGCGTCTTAGCTACGCGCGGCGAGGAACTCCACCACGTCGATCTTCGAGATGACGCCGACGACATCGGCGTCCTCGACCACCATCGCCACGTTCTCGTCGTCGAAGACGTCCCGCACCGTCGCCAGCGAGTCGTCGCGCTCCACCATGCCGTGCACGGGCTGGCCGCCTGCATGACGTCGCATTCGGCGGTGCACTCGCCGGTGACCATGCTCTGGAGCAGGTCGACCTCGTGTTACTCAATTCCGCTGCCGCCCTTGACTCGTGCGCTAAGATAGCCGGTCACCCTGCCCACCGTCGCGGACCCATCCGCGACCCGATGGCGATCTCTGTGGAGCACGAGATGCAGATCAAGGACTGGGCTTCCTGTCCGAACCAGGCGAAGCTCTACCGGGAACTCGCCCAACTCGACCTGCTCGAGAACATCGCCGAGCTCGACGTCTTCGGCTTCACCGTGGTTCCCCCGGAGAAGGTCGCGCCGCCCGCGTTCCACGCGCGAGTGAAGGATGCGCTGGTGCGGGTTATGGAGGGCCGCTTCGGAGCGCTCGACCCGGACGGGATGACCTGGAAGGACCGCAACCAGATCTTCCGGATGATCCTCTGGGAGGACCGCGTGTTCGAGGAACTCGTGTTGAATCCGGCGGGCCTGGGTCTCGTGCAGTACCTGGTCGGAACCAACTGCATCCTCTCGCTGTTCGACGGCTGGGTGAAGGGCCCGGGCGAGGGCCGGACAGCCATCCACCGCGACAACTGGGATTTCACGCGCCACGCCTCGGCGCCGGAGCCCAACAGCGCCAACTTCAACTATCTCGTCACGGACTACTCCGCCGAGGACGGCGCGATCACGTTCGTGCCCGGGAGCCACAAGTGGCGGCGTCCCCCGACGCCTGCGGAGGTCGAGGAGTGGGCGGACAAGGCCGAGGCGGTCGAAGCGCCGGCCGGCTCGATGGTGATCTGGGGCGACCTGACCTGGCACGGCTCCATGCTGCGCTCGACCCCCGGGGAGCGGCTGATGGTCCTCGGGACGTTCCACCGCCCATTCATGCAGACCCAGGGTCCGTACCGGCAGGTCGTGACCCAGGAGGCGCTCGCGCGCAACCCGTTGCGGTTCGCCGGACTGATGGACGTCTACGGCGGCTTTCCCTTCGGCAAGCAGGACTTCGACATGGACCGGGGGCGGGAAGGGAACGCCGTGAGCAACGGAGTCCTGGACGCGTCGCCGTACCTCAGCCTGTTCGACAGGGAGCCCGCCGGAGACCGGGTCTCGCTGCGACCCGACTACGACTACCACGCGTTCGACCTCGAAGCGCACGACGCGCAGCGCGAAGCCATGCGGAAGATGGTCGAGAGGGCGCAGAAGGGCGATAGCGCATAGGAGCGGATGCCTGTGTGGTGTCCCGGACACCACACCAGGCGTGTTCGGACCGGCACATGGCGAACGGATCGGGATACAAGGCGCTGTGCGCGGCGGTGGCCGACGGCGACCAGGTCACATTACGGGAGGCGGCTGCGTCGGACCCCCAGGCGGCCCGGCACTGGAAGCCGATCATGGACGCCGCGTTCGTGGGGCGTGCCGACCTGATCGCCGTACTGCTCGATGCCGGCGCGGACCCGAACGCGATCGCGGGTACCCCCGGGCGCCACAGTCCCCTGGTGCGGGCCATGCAGCCCCACGCGACGATCCCGAAACACGCGGGCCACGACGCGGCGGTGGACATGCTGCTGGCGCGCGGCGCGGACCCGGACCTCGCCGCGGGTCCCCACGGCATGCCGCCGCTCCTGTACGCCGCGATGGGAGCCTTCGAGGGTTTCGTCGACAGGTTGCGGACGGCCGGCGCGCGGTACGACATCCACGGGGCCGCGATGCTGTACGACCTGGACACCCTGCGCGCGGAGATCGCCCGCGTGGGCGTCGACTCTCCGGACGCGCGGGGACGCACGCCGCTGCAGCACATGGCGTGGTCCGGCATGTGGAAGCTCCCGCAGGTCGGCTCGGAGCGCGCCCTCGAGTGCCTGGCCGTGCTGCTCGAGGCGGGCGCCGACATCGACCTCTTCGAGCGGATGATGGAAGGCGACGAGGTCTTCCCGGCAACGGCCCTGTGGCGCGCCGTCTCCTGGCAGGAGCACGTCGCGCTCGTGCGCGCGTTGCTCGCCGCCGGCGCGGACCCGAGAAGCTCCGTGTTCAGCGCCGGGTTCGGTGGGAACGAGGAGATCCTCGAGGCGCTGCACGCACACGGTGCGGACTGGAACTGGAGACTGAACGGCAGGACGCCGCTGCTCGACCTCATCCACTGGAGAAAGCCGGGCGCCGTGCCGTGGCTGCTTGCGCATGGGGCGGATGTCGCCGCGACGGACCCGGACGGTCGAACGGCATTACACTTGGCCGCGCTCCGGGGCGTGAAGGTGGACTACCTGGAATCCCTCGTCGGCCATGGGGCGGATCCGGCGGCGCCCGACGGCGCGGGGCATACCGCGCTCGACCTCGCGCGCCAGAAAGGGCGGGCCAAAGCGGTCGCGTACCTGGAGAGCCTGTAGCGAACCCGGAAAGGAAGAATCGATGCTCAAAGCCATCCAACTCGGCAAGAACAGCGGCCTGCGCGTCTCGGAACTGTGTCTCGGCACGATGAACTTCGGCCAGCCCGGAAGAGGCCACCAGGGGGACTGGACGCTCGGAACCGACGCCGCCAGGCCGATCTTCAAGGCCGCCCTCGACCACGGTCTCTTCTGCTTCGACTGCGCGGACACCTACGGCCTTGGCGCCTGCGAGGAGGTCGTGGGCGGGCTGCTGCGGGAGCTGCTCCCACGCGACGAGTACGTGTTCGCGACCAAGATCTCCATGCCCATGGGCCTCGGCGCCAACCAGGGCGGGCTATCGCGCAAGCACATCATGGAAGGCGTCGATGGGAGTCTCCGGCGTACCGGCCTCGACTACATCGACCATCTCGTCATCCACCGGCATCCGCACGGCGTGCCGGGTCATGTCGAGACGCCCATCGAGGAGAGCCTCGAGGCGCTGCACGACGTGGTGAAGGCCGGCAAGGTGCTCTATCTCGGCGCCTCGTCGATGTTCGCCTGGCAGTTCACGGAACTGCAGATGACCGCGGAGGCGAATGGCTGGACGAAGTTCGTCTCCATGCAGAACCACTACAACCTCATCTACCGCGAGGAAGAGCGGGAGATGAACCCGTACTGCGCGAAGACCGGCGTGGCGCTGATGCCCTGGTCGCCGCTGGCGCGCGGAATCCTTGCGGGCTCGTACCGGGGCGGCTTCGACGCCGGTACCACGGATCGTTCGAAGGGCGGTGACCGCAGGCGCACCGAGAGCCTCTATCGCGGCGCCGCGGACTTCGCGATCGCGGAACGGGTCGTCGAGGTGGCGGAGCGGCACGGCAAGGCGCCGGCGCAGATCTCCCTCGCCTGGTTGCTGAACAAGCCGGAGGTCTACTCGCCGGTGGTGGGCGTTTCGCGTATCGAGCAGCTCGATGAGCTCGTCGGCGCCGCCGAGATCGAACTGGCGCCCGAAGACGTGACGTATCTCGAGGAACTGTACCAGCCGGTCGAGAATCTGCTCTCCATCGGGTACTCGTAGGGGCGACCCTTGTGGTCGCCCGGGCCGCCACCGTGCACGCGTTCGAGTCGGGACGCCACAAGGGCGTCCCCTACGGGCGGTCGCGGCGGGTCGTCCCGATCGTGCTCTGGGGCGTCGTCTTCCTCGCCGGCTGCGCCGGCGTCCCTGCTCCGAGCCTCGAAACCTTCGGCATGGCCGACCCGCCGTGCTACGACCGGGCGCGGCAGCCCTACACGCCGGTGGTCGACTCCCACGTGCACTTCCGGCCATTCGGAGGTCCCGCGCTGCCATTCGAGGAAGTCGTCGGGTACCTCGAGCGCTCGGGCGTGCGGTTCGCGAACGTCTACGGCATCGGGCAGATGCTGCCGCCGGGATCGGAGTGCACCTACTACCTCGACTGCCCTGGAACGCCGGTGGCGCCGACCCTGAGGAACGACTTCCTCAACGCAATGGAGGCCGCGGCAAGCGACTCGCGTGGCGTGCACCTCACCCTGGCGATGACGTTCCCCGACCTCGAGCGTCCGGAGGACATCCTGTCCGGCATGCGGCTGCTCGACCGGGAGTTCCCGGGTCTCTTCCAGTGGATGGGCGAGGTGAACCTGGTCAAGCGGGCGCTGTTCGGCAACCGCCACCGTCCCGTTCCGCTCAAGAAGATCCGGGACTGGGCACCGTTCATGGCGGCGCTGCGCGAACGCCGCATGCCGCTGGCGATCCACGCCGATCTCGGCCACGACACGGACCCGACGGCCTACCTCGACTGGATCGAGGCGGTGCTCCGGACCTATCCGGACAACACGGTCGTGTGGATGCACCTGGGGCTCTCGCGCGAGCTGCTCACGCTGGATGCGGGGAACCACGTCGCCATCCTGGACTCCGTGCTGGAGCGCCATCCGAACGCGATGCTGGACATCTCCTGGCGGATCCTCCAGGACCACGTGTTCGCGGACCCGGCGAAGCGGGCGGTGTACGTGGAGTTCCTGAACAGGCACTCGGAGCGTATCCTGCCAGGCACGGACTTCGTCGCGTCGGCGAACCGCGGGTTCGACGACTACCGGTCGGATCTCCTGGCGACGAGCCGCATCCTGCGATACCTGGACGACACCGCCTTCCGTAACATTGCGCTCGGCCGGAACTACTTCCGGCTGCTGGACCTGGACTACGAGGCCCCGCCCGTCTGCGGGGCACGGGACGACGGAGGATAGCGATGCACATCGACGTGATGGTCGGCACCATGACCTGGGAGGAGAGCGCGGACCTGGCCGTGCGGCTGGAAGGCGCCGGCGTCTCCGGCATGCTCTTCACGGAGACGAGCCAGGTACCGTGGATGAGCATCGCGGCCGCGGCGACGGCCGCGCCGACGCTGGAGTTCTCGACCGGTATCGCGGTGGCGTTCCCGCGCAGCCCGATGATCGCGGCGCAGGTCGCCTGGGAGCTCGCGCGCAACACCGGGGGGCGCTTCCGCCTGGGGCTCGGGAGCCAGGTGCGCGGCCACATCGTGCGTCGCTACTCGGCCCAGTGGGACAAGCCGGCCCCGCAGATGCGGGACTACGTGGCGGCGTTCCAGGCCTGCATCCGCGCCTTCCGCGGCGAAGAGCGGCTGGCGCACGAAGGGGCGTACTACAACCTGAGCCTGCTGTCCGGGAACTGGGCGCCGCCGCGGCACGACTTCGAGGACGTCAAGGTCGACATCTCGGCGGTGGGTCCGTTCATGTGCCGCGTTGCCGGGGAACTCTGCGACGGGCTGCACGTGCACCCGATGCACTCCATGCCCTACATCGAGAACCGGCTCCTGCCGGCCGTCGCCGAAGGCGCCGCGCGGAGCGGGCGCGCGGCGGAGGACGTGGACCTGATCGTGCCGGTGTTCGCGATCGCCGGCGACACGCCGGAGGAACGCGCGCCGAAGGTGCAGCGTGCGAAGACGCAGATCGCTTTCTACGGCTCGACGCCGAACTATGCGTTCCAGTTCGAGGACCTCGGCTTCCCCGGCACGGGGCCGAAGCTCAACCAGCTCATGCGCGCCGGGGACCTCGAGGGCATGGCGGCGACGGTCACCGACGAGATGCTGGACGCGTTCGCCCTGGTCGCACGCTGGGACGACATGGCGGACGCGCTGGTCGCCCGTTACGCCGGGGTAGCGGAACGGGTCGTGCTCTACCTCGCGCTGGACGACATCTCGCGGTCGCCCTCGGGTCTCGACCGGTGGGGGGAGGTGGCGCGCGCCGTCCGCGCGGCGTAAGGCTTGCTCGCGCGATCCGCGGGATCGCGCGGCTACGCTGTCACGTCCGCGAGCGCGTCGGCCCGCGACCCGTGGATGGCGATGATCTTGTCGAAGCCGCTGACTTCGAAGACTTCCCGGATCGGGCCCGTCAAGGAGCAGAGGGCGAACTTCGCACCCTGGTTGGAGAGGTACTTGGCCGTGAGCAGAACCGCCCGCAGGCCGGCGCTGCTGATGTAGGAGAGCTGTTCGAGATCCACGATGACCGCGCGGTCGTCGTCCTGGACGGCCGTGCGGATCGCCTGTTCGAACTCGGCGCTGTTCGTCCCGTCGATGCGTCCGCCTATGGAGGCGGCCAGGACGCCGTCCTTGCGTTCGGTGGTCATGTCCATGGCGTTTCGTCCAGACCTGGGAGTGGCTTCGTTCCGGGGGCGGACGATCATACCCGATCTTGACGCGGCCGTTCGCGTGTCTTTGCGTCTTTGACGCTCTGCGACGAGCGGCGCCGAGGCGCGGGTTACACTCGCGCGCTTCGGCCGCCCTCAAGGGCCCCACGGAGCCGGTCTTGGCAGAACCCAGGAAACTCTCGGTCCGCACGATGGCGTCCTTCGGCATCGGCGAGGCCGCGGGAGCGTTCATGGGCACCGCCTGGAGCGTGCTCCTCCTCTTCTACTACCAGCAGGTGGTCGGCGTCGAAGCGTGGCTCGTCGGCCTCGCGATCGGGATCTCCGTGGCCCTGGACGCCGTCACCGACCCGTTGATCGGCGCGTGGTCGGACCGGATCCGGACGCGTTGGGGGCGCCGACATCCGATGCTGCTGGCCGCCGCGCTGCCCCTCGCCATCAGCTTCGTCCTGCTGTTCAACCCGCCGCGCGGGATGTCGGATGTCGAGGGATTCCTGTGGCTCACGACCTTCGGCGTACTCGTGCGCGCCAGCTTTACGTTCTACAACATTCCCCACCTCGCCCTCGGGGCGGAGATGGCGCACGACTACTACCAGCGTTCGACCCTCTTCGCCTACAGCGCCTTCGCCTACGCTATGTCGGTGGCAGTGTGCTACGGGCTCATCACCGGCTACTACTTCCCCACGGTCGAAGGGTTGTACGACCCGGGCTTTCTCAACCCGCACAGCTACCGCACGATGAGCCTGACGTTCGCGGTCGTGATGGTGGCGGCGATCCTGCTGTGCGTCGCGGGCACGCGCAAGGAGATCCCGTATCTCCGGGACACGCAGGAGCGCGGACAGATGCGTTTCTGGACGCTCTTCACGGAGATCTGGGAAGTGCTCAAGAACGCGTCGTTCCGGGCCGTGTTTTTCGGCCTGTTGCTGGGCTCGCTGGTAGGCGGCGTCGAGTCCGCGTTCAGCCCGTTCATGGGGGTCCACTTCTGGGGACTCCGAACGGAGGACCTGTTCTACCTGGCGTTCGTGGGCCTTGTCTCTTTTCCGGTTGCTTTCGTCCTCATCCCCGTCCTGACGCGGCTGCTCGACAAGCGCATGTCCGTGATGCTGCCCCTCGCGTCGTGGATCACCGCGGTCAACGTGCCGATCTGCCTGCGCCTCGCCGACGTGCCGTGGTTCCCCGAGAACGGGTCCCCCTGGGTCCTCGCCATCTTCATCGCCGCCTCGACGGTCGGAGCGCTTAGCGCGCCCATCATCGGCGCAAGCGCCAACTCGATGCTGGCGGACGTCGCCGACGAACACGAACTCGATACCGGCATCCGCCGCGAAGGCGTGCTGTACTCCGTGCGCGCCTTCTCCCAGAAGGCCACCCAGGCGTTCGGCACGGTGTTCGGCGGCATCCTCCTGAGCGCGATCGACTTCCCCACATACGCCACCCGCGGCGAGGTGCCCGCGGAGACCATCTGGAACCTCGGGCTCATCGCCGGTCCTGCGACGTCCATCTTCTCGCTGCTGGCCCTTGGCTTTTACCTGCGCTACCGCATCAACCACCGGCGCCACGCCGAGATCGTCGCCGCGCTCGAAGCCCGCCGCGAAGGGCCGACCGGGTCGGGACTTGCGAGGGACGCCAGCTAGGTATAGCGTCCTTTCCTTTTGGCTGGTGCTACGGGATGGAAGTTGGGGACTGGAAGTCGACGGGGGAACTGGGTCCGCTGTATCGCCAGATTCGCAAGCTGGGCCTCGAGCAGAACATCGCGGAACTCGATGCGTTCGGGTTCACGATCCTCGAGCCGGGCAAGGCGGCGCCGGTTGCCTGGGTCGAGGGGTTGCGGGACAAGCTGCTCGAGGTCGCGGAGCGGCGCACGGGCGTGAAACACGACGTGGTGACCGGCGAACACGGGCATCTGGACGTGCAGCCACCGTTCAAGCACCAGTACATCCTGTACTACCTGCTGCTCGAGGACCCGGTCTTCCAGCAGGCGATCTGCAATCCGTACTTGCTGGCGCTGCAAACCTACATGCTCGGCTTCGACTGCCGCCTTTCGAGCTGCACGTCGTTCGTGAAATGGCGCGACGAACAGGGCTACGGTCCGACGCTCGGCCTGCATGCCGACACCCCGGTCACGCATCCGTTGCCGATCGGCAAGGACACCCACACCGGCAACAGCGCCTTCCTGCTGACCGACTACACCCTCGACAACGGCGCGCTCGCCATGGTGCCGGGCAGCCACCGGTACGCGCGACAGCCGCGGCCGGGGGAGGGCGCGGACGCGGCGATCCCCATCGAGGCGCCCATGGGCTCGCTGGTCGTCTGGAACGGCAACATGTGGCACGGCGCCTTTCCGCGCAAGACGGACGGCCTGCGGCTCGTGCTGACGATGTATTTCAATCGCTGGTACCTCTATCCGCAGGAGGACTACCGCCGCACGGTGACCCAGGAGGTCCTCGACGCCAATCCGAAGCGGCTGGCCGTCCTGCTGGGTCTGGCCAACCCGAACATGTGGGACAACGTGCAGGGCCCGGACTTCGCGGGCGCCGCGCAGACGATGGCGGCGGCGTATGAAGAGGCGGGCCTGCCGAACCCTGCCGCGCCGCACGCGACCCGGATCGCCACGGATGAGGCGGACCTGGCCGCCGGGTAAGTGCCGGAGCGAAGCCGGCCGGGCTCGTTCCTGGCCCTGATGGACCTCGACGTTGCGGGCGACGACCGGTTCGTGGCCCCGGCCGCCCCGGAACGGAGCGGCACGATGTACGGCGGCCAGTTCCTCGCGCAGGCGCTCGGGGCGGCGCAGCGGACCGTGGACGGGCATCGGGCGGTGCATTCCCTGCACGCGTATTTCCTGCGGACCGGGGACGTCATGCTCCCGGTAGAACTTGAGGTCGAACGTGTGCGGGACGGACGGTCGTTCAGCTCGCGCGCCGTGACGGCGTCGCAGAACGACCGGGAGCTCTTCCGCATGACGGTGTCGTTCCACGTGCCGGAAGCGGGCTGGACGTTCGCCGCGCCGGAGATGCCGGAGGCGCCGGCGCCCGAGAGCGTCTCTCTCACCTACAACGCCTTCAGCCGCGCCAACGGCGAGGCGGAGGACTGGGACGGGGAGGCGCGCGCGATGGACCTGCGCTACGTCAACCCCCCGACCGCCCCGCCTGGCGAGCCGGTGCTGGAGGACCAGCGCCTGTGGATGCGGATCACGGACGAGCTGCCGGACGATCCGGGCCTGCAGGCCGCGGGCCTGGCCTATCTGTCCGACAGTACGCTGATAGACCATGCCGTCCTGCGCCATGGCCGACGCTGGCAGGATCCGAGGCTCGTCGGTACGAGTCTCGATCACGCGATGTGGTTTCATGGGGCGGCACGAGCGGACGAGTGGCTGCTGTTCGACCAGACCGTCGAAGCCACCGGCGGCGCCCGCGGTCTGACGACGGGTCGGTTGTTCGATGGGGCCGGCAGGCTGGTCGCGACCTGCATGCAGGAGGGACTGATTCGATGGACGGGCGAGTGAGGGGACGATTCCCGCCAATGATCGCCGCGGTTGGCCTGGCGATGGCCCTGGCGTTACCGGCATGGGCGAATGGAGCCGGGGGGACAGGCGACCTGACACCGCTGCCGGCCCAAGCCTGGCACGCGGGTCATGCGGCCCATCTGCTTGAGCGGGCCGGATTCGGGGGCACTCCGGATGAGATCGAGCGGCTTGCAGCCCTGGGACTCGAGGGCGCCGTGCGGCACCTCGTGTACTTCGAGGGCGTGCCGGACGATGCCGCGATGCCGGGTTTCGATCACTCGGGCGTGTTCGATCCCGGCCTCGACCCGTTCCCGCCGAGCCGGCCGGCCACGACGGAACTCGCCAAGGCTGACGGGGAAGCGCTGGGCATCAAGGTCAAGGCCGGGGGCAACCGTCCGATCCAGCCCGTGGTCAACGCCTTCTTCTACTGGCTGCGCGCGAGCCGCCTCGAGACCGACCGCGTCGCGCAGTGGTGGGCGGGGCGCATGCTCGCGACGCCCCGGCCACTGCAGGAGAAGGCCGCGCTCTTCTGGCACGGCCACTTCGCCACCAACGAGGACAAGGTCCGCGACTACCGCAAGATGCTCGAGCAGGTCGAGTTGTTCCAGGCGCGAGGCCTCGGCGACTTCCACGCCCTCCTGGTCGCCGTCGCGAAGGACCCGGCGATGCTCGCCTTCCTCGACGCGGGCATCAACGTCAAGGGCTCGCCCAACGAGAACTTCGCCCGGGAGATCATGGAGCTTTTCACCATGGGCCCGGGAAACTACACCGAGACCGACATCCGGGAAGGGGCCCGCGCCTTTACCGGTTGGAACTTCCGGGGCATGGACTTCGCCTTCAACCCCGAGGACCACGACGAGGGCGAGAAGTCGTTCCTCGGCCGCACCGGTCCGCTCGACGGCGAGGACGTCATCGCCGTCATCATGGAACAGGACGCCACGGCGCGGTTCGTCGCGTCGAAGCTCTACCGCTACTTCGTTCGCGACGACCTCGATCCCGCCCTCGCCGAGGAGCTCGGGGCCCGGTTGCGGGAACTCGATTTCGAGATCGCCCCGTTCCTCGCGATGCTGTTCACGAGCCGCGACTTCTACGCGCCCGCGTCGGTGGGGACGCGCATCAAGGGTCCGGTGGAACTGGTGGTCTCCACGTACCGCAAGCTGGGGCTCGAAGAGTTGCCCGGCGTGCCGGACTTCAACGTGGTGACGGGCTCCCTGGGCCAGCACCTGCTGCATCCGCCCACGGTCGCCGGCTGGTCCCACGGCCGCAGTTGGGTCACGCCGGGGCTCCTGTTCGAGCGCGGCAACTTCGTCCTCGACGTGGTGTTCCCCGACATCGCCTTCGTGCCGCCGGACCGCTACCCGCCCTATGGAGGGGGGATCCTGGCGGTGCACGAGCGGCTGCGGTCGGGCATGGACATCACCGCGGCAACCAAGCCCGTGGGGGTGGACACGGGCGAGGACTCGATGGCGGCGTCGAACCTGCTGGCGGACCGCGACGAGGCCTTCAACACCCGCTACGGCAGCTACCGCGGTTGGCAGATGGCCATCGAGCGCGTCAAGCCGATTCCACGCCACACGGCCCGTGTCGACCTGGCGGGCATGGTGCGGGGCGCGGGCCTCAAGAACTCCCGGGAAGTCGTCGACTATCTCGCGGGCCGGTTCCTGTCCGTGGGGCCCGACGAAGCCGCGCTACAGAGGCTCTCGGAACTGCTTGCTTCCGAACTGGGGACGGACGACATCGAAACGGCACAGACATGGCTCGAGGAGCCGCTCCGCATCGTGCTGCATGCGCTCCTCAGCCTGCCGGAGTACCAACTGGGGTAAGGGACACGTGAACGAACAGATGCTACGGGGGCTCAGCCGCCGACGGCTGATGCAGGGGATCGGCGCCGGGGGCCTGGCAAGTGTCGCGCCCTGGCTGCACGCGACGCGCGCCGGAGCCGACAGCGGCGACCGGGTGCTCGTCGCCTTCGAGCTGTCCGGAGGCAACGACGGCCTGAACACCGTCGTCCCGCACGGGGACGACGCGTACTACCGGCATCGCCCGAACATCGGGATTCGACCCGGGGACCTCCTCGAACTCGACGACCACTACGGCTTCAACCCGGGGATGCTGGGTTTGCAGCGGCTGTGGCGCAGCGGGGACCTGGCGGTGGTGCACGGGTGCGGCTACGACAACCCGTCGTACTCCCACTTCACGTCGATGGCGTACTGGCATACGGCGGCGCCGAACGGGGGCGACGAGTTCGGCTGGATGGGGCGGCTTGCCGACGTGCTCGACCCGGCGGGATCGCCCAACTTCCTGATCAACGTCGCCTCGTCGCAGTCCCTCGCGGTCAAGAGCCGGCTGCACGCGCCGGTCGTATTCGACGATCCCGACCGCTTCCGCAGGAAGGCGTTCGCCTCGACGCGAGCGGTGATCGACGCGCTGCCGGAGCCCGGCGACAGCGGGAATGCCGCCCGCGCCTACCTCCGGGACGTGGCGCGCAGCGCGCGGAAAGGCGCTCGCCTCGTCCGCGCGGCCTGGGCGAAGTACGACTCGCCCGTGGACTACGGCATCGCGCCCCTCGACCTCCAGAAGGTCGCGGCCTGCATCGACGGCGGGCTGCCGGCGCGCCTGTACTACGTGTCGTTCCGCAACAACTCGTTCGACACCCACGTGCAGCAGCCGGCGCTGCACCAGCGGCTGCTCTCGTACGCCTGCGACGCCATCCACGGGTTCATCCGCGACATGGAGCGGCTCGGCCATGGCGACCGGGTCGCGGTGATGGTCTTCTCCGAGTTCGGCCGGCGCGTGCCCGAGAACTCGAACCTCGGCACGGACCACGGCGCGGCCAACCTGATGTTCCTTGCGGGGAAGCCCGTGCGGGGCGGACACTACGGCGAACCTCCGAGCCTCACGGACCTCGAGGAGGGCGACAATCTCCGGGCCACCGTGGATTTCCGACGCGTCTATGCGACCGCCATCGACGGCTGGTTGAAGAGCGGCGAGGCGTCCAGCGTGCTGAAGGGGGACTTCGCACCGCTGCCGATCTTCTCCTGATCCCCAGAGGGAGTTTGAGACCATGAGTGACACACGTCTCTCGTTCGATCACGTCCACATCATCAGCGAGGACCCCCACGCGTCCGCGCGGTGGTACGAAGAGATCCTGGGCGGCACGATCAAGGGGGACTACGTCCTGCGGGAGGCTCCGCAGATCAATGTCGTCGTGGGCGGCGTGTCGGTGCTGATCCGGGGCCGGCGTCCCGGCGAGGAACCCGGTGCGCCGCAGGCCATGCGTCACTTCGAGGACTACTCCAGCCACGACGAGTGGGGTACGGACCACTTCGGCTTTCGTTTCGAGGGCGACTTGGCCGCGTTCTGCGAGGAGATCCGGGCGAAGGGGGCGGAGTTCTCCGTCGAGCCGTGGGAGTTCGGGCCGGGCGCGCTGATCTGCTACCTGTCGGCGCCCGATGGGGTGAGTATCGAGCTGGTGCAGGCACGACAATGACGGCACGGTTTCGGGCGCGCTGCGTCGCGTTCCTGGGCGCGCTGGGCATCGCCATGGCCGCCACCGGGGCGGAGCCGGTCGAGACCGACACGCACCGCTTCGAGGAGGTGGCGGACGGCGTCTTCCTCGCGCGGACGAAGGCGCCGCTGTTCAACAGCAACTCGCTGGTAATCGTGAACGCCGAGGACGTCCTGGTCGTCGATTCGCACATCACGCCGCGCATGGGGCGTGAATTGATCGCGTCCATCGGCGAGATCACGAGCAAGCCGATCACCACGCTCGTCAACACGCATTTCCACTACGACCACGCCCACGGCAACCAGGCCTTCGGGCCGGATGTGGCCATCATCGGGCACGAGTACACGCGCATGAAGATGGCCGGAGACCCCTTGGCGGAGGGGACGTTCCAGCGCGGCAAGGTGGGAGACGAGCGCCAGCTTGCCGGGCTGCAGGAGCAGTTGGCCGCATCTTCGGACGCCGAGGAACGGGCCGCGCTCGAGGCGCGGATCGGCTGGGTCACGAAGCGCATCGAAGCGACGGCGGAGATCGCCCCGGTACCACCCGACGTCACGTTGAACGAGCGCATGACGCTGTTTCGCGGGGACCGCGAGATCCAGCTTCACTTCCTCGGCCGGGCGCACACGGCTGGCGATGTCTCGGTCTACCTGCCCCGCGAGAAGCTGCTCTACAGCGGCGACATGATGTTCGCGGGCATCTCGTGGCTGGGGGATGGCTACGTCAACGAGTGGCCCGAGACGCTGGAGCGGGCCAAGGCGCTGGACTTCGAGTTGGTGGTCCCGGGTCACGGACCGCCGTTCTCCGACCGGAGCCGGATCGACCTCGTGCAAGCGTATTACCGCGACCTGTGGTCAGGTGTCGCGGCGTTGCATGCGCAGGGCGTCGACGCGGCGTCGGCCGCGGCCACGGTGGACCTGACGCACCACCGCGCGCTCGGTGTCGAGCAGGTCGGCGCCGCTACACTGGCGGTGGAGCGTATCTACGCCGTGCTGGAAGGGGCCGAGTAGGGGGGGCCCGGCGGGGG
>VXNE01000624.1:3556-14897 GCA_009840715.1 Gammaproteobacteria bacterium | reverse complement strand
AATTCGAGACGGGACGCCACAAGGGCGTCCCCTACGGGCGCCGCATCGCCCGGAACGGCGAAGGCTCCCACTGGCGTAGCGCGACGAGCAGGCAGGTGCCGCGTGCCGAGCTGTCGGCACGGACCTCGTCGCCCCTGGTCAATTCGTCGAACGCATCCGTCAGCTCGGCGATCCGCCCGCGCAGGGCGGACGCGGACTCGGCGGACAGCATGCCCCAGGCGACGCGGTGCACATCCCGCTCCGGCTGGAACGCGCCCGTCAGGAACTCGCTCTGCAGCCGGTCGACGAAGAAGCGGTGGATGGGCCCGTCGGGGAGCCAGGCGAAGTTGCGCGCGATGCGCAGCCGGATGCGGTTCCCCGGCAGTAACTCGATCAGGCCCATGCGGTCGAGGCGCGCCAGGAGCCCCACGAGGCGAGGCTCCGTGAAACGGTACCGGTCGAGGATGCGCTCGAAGGGCCAGCGGTTCAGTGCGCACACCGCGACGAGAAGCAGGGCGGGATCGCCCACGAATTCCTGCTCCTGGTCCACGGTGAGGGCGGGCACGCGGAACCGCTGGGCATCCGCCTGCCGTGCGAGTTCGAGGAAATCGAGCCCCACCAGCTCGCACACGGCTTCGAGGCGGGCCAGGGAGAAGCCCCCAGTGGAGAACAGCCGCTTGACGCTGCTCTCGGAGAGTTCGAGGCGGCGCGCCACCTGGGCGTAGGATACGCCGTGCGCCTTCAGCGCGCGTTTCAGCGCATCGACGATGCGTTGGGATTGAGCCATGAAGTATCTCTATGCGGTACTGACGTTTCCGGATAGTGGTACTTTATCGATGAAGGTTGCAAATTACAGTCCGTGCGGGGAAGGTCGATCGCGTGGGATCCCAGGGGGGAATGACATGAACCTGCGCACCCGGGCGGTGTGGTCCGCGACATGGACCCTCGCTTTCGGTTCTGCCTGGACCGTTGCCGCGGAGCCGGCGGAGCTGTTCGAGATCCACGAGATCGACACGGGCGCGGCCCCATACCAGACGGTGCTGCCCGGTTCGTTCACCACCACCGAGCACCCCGAACTCGCCGTTGTCGAAGGGGCCGTCGGCGGGGAGACCCGACTCACGATCCACCGGCTGGAGGCGGGTGCCTGGCCCGTCGTAATGGAGACGACGCTGGACGAGGGCGTGCTGTTCGTCGACGTCGCGAACGTGGACGGCAGGGACCATCCGGTCCTCTACCGGCGCGGCCGCATCACGTTGTTCGACGCGGCCACGGCCCGCGAGTGCTGCGCCAGGACGGTGGGGACGGCCTATCGCGCCGCGCCGGACGCCGGGGCCGTGCCGCGGGTGGACGTGACACGCGACCTCAACGGCGACGGCCGCGACGACCTCGTCGTGCCCGATACCGGCGGGTTTTGGATCGCGTTGCAGGCGCCGGACGGGTCCCTCTCCGACGCCGTGCCGCTGGGTCCTCCCGAGCCCCACCTGGACGAGCACCCTTACGGCGAACCCCGGACGTACGGCGAGGCCGGCATCACGTCGGAGCAGGTCCCCTGGTACCTCGGTCGCGTGCACGCCATGGACTACGACCGCGACGGTCGCAGCGATCTGGTGTTCTGGAACGGCGACCGCTTCGAGGTGCATCGCCAGGACGCCGCAGGCGGCTTCCTGGCGGCTCCAGAGACATTCGATGTCGAGGTGCCCTTCGACTTCGACGGCGCGTACGCGCTCGCGTTCCAGTTCGACGATGTCGGTGTGCCGTCTCTCCTGCTCGGCCTCGGCGGGCGCTTCGAGTACACCGTGCTCCATGGTTTCCGGGACCTGAACGCCGACGACCTGTCCGACCTCGTTACCCTGACCGTCGCCGGCCGGCGTCTGTTCAGCGCGCGCGGACGGTTCGACATCCACTTCGGTCGGCCGACGCCGGGCGGCACGGCCTTCGGCTCAACGCCGGACGCGACCCTGGAGACACCCGGACCCGCGGCCGGGATGGCCTCGGGATATGCCACGCAGCGCTACCTGGACCTGGACGGCGACGGCGCGACGGATTTCGGGCTGGCGTCCGTGGACACGGGCCTCGGGGGGATGGTGCGTGCCATGGCCGGCAAGTCCGTCACCATGGACCTCGCCCTCTACCGTCAGCGCGACGGTGACTACCCGCGTCGACCGGACCTGGTCCGCCGCGTACGCACCCCGTTCGCGCCGTTCAATCGCCGCGGCGTCCTCTTTCCCACCGTGCTGATCGGCGACGTGACCGGCGACGGGCGCGTGGACCTGCTCGCGGCCGAGCGCTGGGACCGTTTGTCCGTGTTCCTTGGCGTGCCCGGCCCCGAACTGCTGGCGGCTGACCCGGTCCAGGTGGCGGTCCAGGCGCCCCGGGACGAGCGCACCGCGATGCTCGCCGATCTCGACCGGGACGGGCGGCAGGATGTCGTCATCCACTACCCGTCGGACGGGGCCGCCCATCGCGTGGCCGTCCTGATGGCCCGCGGAGGCCGGTGATGGACGGCCCCTCGGCGGACGCCGCCGCGCGCGTCCGCCTGCACCGGCTGGCCAAGGGCGCCCTGTTCGTCGGCATCGCCGCCGGCTATGTGCTGCTGCTCGGGCTGACGCTGGTGCTGTTCGGCTGGCGCCCCGCCCTGCTCGCTGTGTTCTTCGTCCTGGCCGGTCAGGGCTTGCGGCACATCGCCAGCGAGGCGGACCGCATCGGCCTGGCGCTGGCTGGCGACCAGGGTGCGGCCCCGGACACCCGGGATTACCAGAAACGCATGCTCCGCATCTTTACCGGGCTGACGCAACTGCCGAACGTCGCGCTCGCCGTGCAGGCGTTCCTGCTCGCGGGCTGGCCCTGGGCCGCCGCGGCCACCGCGGGGCTTGTGGTCGTCGAGCTGTTGTATGTCATCGTACGGAAGCTGAACCGGCGGACCGCCTTCCGAGAGGCCAGCTACGGCTTCCGCGACCGGGGACCGCTGCGCGGCGCCGCCGCCCCCGACGCGGCACGCGACCTGCGGGCAGCGGAGGTCGAACGCAGGCTCACGGAGCTGTGCGCGATGGTCCGGGACGGGCGAGTCTCGCAGCGTGCCTACGAGAAGGCCTGCGACCGCTACCGGGTCCGCGTGGTGATGGCTGACGGCGAAGGCTGACACGCGGCGGCGCCATTCGCGTGCGCGAAGCCGGGCGGAAAGCGGTAGCCTTGGGCCACGTGACCTTGCCCAGGGCCGTGACATGCACGCCAAGTGCTATCAGACCGGCAGGGCGGCGTCCTGCGTCGTCCTCCTCGCCGTCGGCCTTCATGGGATGGTCGCCTACGCGGAGCCGCACGCGCGCCGCGCCCTGTTCGGCGACCTCCACGTCCACACCGTCAACTCCTTCGATGCCTACAGTTTCGGGGTGCGGGCGACGCCGGACGACGCCTACCGCTACGCTCGAGGGGAAGCCATCGAGCATCCGCTCGGCTACGCGGTGCAGTTGCGTGGCGGGGCGCTCGACTTCTACGCCGTCACCGACCACGCCGTGTACCTCGGCGCGATGGGCGCGTTGCACGACCCGGACGGCTCGTTGCACCGGCATCCGCTGGCACGGGAAGTGATCGCCAACTCGAATCCCTTGAACCCGGTCCTCGACGGGGCGTCCATCCCGGCAGCCGTCACGAGCGGCCGGCGCATCCGGGGTCTCGACGCGGCTCGGGTCATGGACTCCGCCTGGCAGCGCAACGTCGACGCCGCCGAGCGCCACAACGAGCCGGGCGCCTTCACGACTTTCATCGCCTACGAGTACACCTCCTCGCCCCAGCGGATCACCCTGCACCGCAACGTGATCTTCGCCGGGGCCCGGGTGTCCCACTTCCCGTTCAGCGTGGTGGACTCCCCCAATCCCGAGAACCTGTGGCGATGGATGGACGACCTGCGCGAGGCAGGCGTCGAGGCGCTGGCGATTCCGCACAACTCCAATCTGAGCTCCGGTCTCTCCTTCGAGCGAACCGATTGGTCGGGTCGCTCCATCGATGCGGATTACGCGGCCAGGCGCCTGCGCAACGAGCCCCTCGTCGAAGTGACCCAGGTCAAGGGCACGTCGGAGACCCATCCGGCGCTGTCGCCCGACGACGAGTGGGCTGGTTTCGAGGTCTGGGCTCCGCCCGGACCGGACAGGGCGCCCGGCTCCTACGCGCGCGACGCCCTGCGTGCCGGACTGGCGCTCGAGGCCACGACCGGGGTCAATCCGTACCAGTTCGGCCTGATCGGGTCGAGCGACGGGCACAACGCGTCGAGCCCCGTGGACGAGGACCGCTACTTCGGCAAGCTGGGCCGGCACGACGGGACCCCCGCGAGGCGCGGCAGCGCCCCTGCGGACCCCGAGGACACCGAGCCGGTCGGGCCGAGCTTCCTGTCCTGGAGTGCCGCCGGCCTGGCCGGCGTGTGGGCGGAGGAGAACACGCGGCCGTCCATCTATGCCGCGTTGCGCCGCAGGGAAGCCTTTGCGACCTCCGGACCGCGCATCCAGGTGCGTTTCTTCGCCGGTTACGGCTACGGCGATGCCCTGGCCGACCGCGCCGACGCCGTCGAGCGCGCCTATGCCAACGGTGTGCCGATGGGCGGCGAACTCCGGCTCGCCGCCGCCGGGACGCCGGAGTTCTTCGTCTGGGCGGTGCGTGACCCCAACGAGGCGCCCCTGCAACGCGTGCAGGTCGTCAAGGGTTGGATAGCGGATGGCGAGACGTATGAACGGGTGTTCGACGCGGCATGTTCGGACGGCGGGGCGCCGGACCCTGATACGCATCGCTGCCCCGACAACGGGGCGGGGGTGGATCTCGAGGACTGCACGCCCTCCGGCGCGGCCGGGGCCACGGAACTGCGGGGGCTGTGGCGCGACCCGACGTTCTCCACGGCGCAGGCTGCCTTCTACTACGCCAGGGTCCTGCAGAACCCCACCTGCCGCTGGTCGACCTGGGATGCGCTCCGTGCCGGCGTCGCGCCCGCCGAGGGCGTGCCGGCGACCCTCCAGGAGCGCGCCTGGAGTTCGCCGATCTGGTTCAAACCCGGGAAGGAGATGTGATGATATCCACTCCCCGTTGGCCGGCGTGGGCCGCGATCCTTGCGTTGGCCGCCATCGTCAGCGGCTGCTCCGAGAGTCCGACGACGCCATCCATCTCGCCGGAAGGGGCAGCCGATACGACGGCGGAACCGGTCACCGCCGAAGTCGCCGTGACCGGCGGCGTCATCCAGGGAAGGGTAGAGCCGGGGGATCCGGACCAGCCAACCCTCCGCCAGTACCACGGCATCCCCTATGCCGCCGCCCCCGTCGGGGCCCTGCGCTGGGCGCCGACGGCGCCGGTCACGCCCTGGGAGGGCGTGCTGGATGCGAGCGAGCCCGGACCGATCTGCATCCAGCGCACCCGCGTCGGCGTGCCGTTCTACGATCGTCCGCTGGATGCGGAACTGCCCGAGCAAAGCGAGGACTGCCTGACGCTGAACGTCTGGACCGAGGCCGACCGCCGGGACGAACGGCGCCCGGTCATGGTGTGGATACACGGGGGCGGGCTGCAGGGCGGCTGGGGATCCGAGCAATCCGGCCGGTTGCTCGCCGGGCACGGCGCCGTCGTCGTGACCTTCAACTACCGCCTGGGCCGCCTCGGATTCCTCGCGCATCCCGAACTGACCGCGGAGAACCCCGGCGGCGTATCCGGCAACCAGGGCTTTCGCGACCAGGTCCAGGCCCTCGAGTGGGTTCGGGAGAACGTCGCGAAGTTCGGCGGCGACCCGGGCAACGTCACGATCTTCGGGGAGTCCGCCGGCGCCTACAGCGTCTCCGCGATGCAGGCCAGCCCGCTCGCACGGGGGCTCTTCCACCGGGCGATCGGGCAGAGCGGCGGCGGTTTCCAGCCCATGTCGCACCGAACCGCGGACCGCACCTACGCCCCGTCGGCGGAGAAGCTCGGCTTGCAGTTCGCCGCGGCGGTGCTCGGCGAGCAGGAAGACCGGTCCCTCGCGGCCCTGCGGGACGTCCCGGCCGCCGCGATCCTGGCCACCGCGGAGTCGAGCCCCCTGTTCAACACCTACGAGTTTCTTCCCACCGTGGACGGCGAGTTGGTGCCCGCGGATATCGGCGCGATCTTCGCCGCCGGCCGCCAGGCGGACGTCCCGACCCTGGTCGGGTCCACGGACGACGAGGGGACCGCGCTGCTCGCGCACTTCGTCCGGTTCATGGGGCCCGGGAAGTCGGGATTCGCAACGTTCGCCGGGGCGATGCTCCCCGAGACCCGGGACGAGATCGAGGCCCACTACCCCACTGGGACGGACGCGGCGGCGATGCGGTCCTGGGCGCACCTGTTCACGGACCTGACCTTCACCTACCCGATGCGCGTCTGGGCAAGGAGCATGGGGCCGCTCGAGAGCGAGGCCTGGCTGTACTGGTTCACCTGGCATCCGCCGATCGCGGAGGCCGACGCCTACGGGGCCTTCCACGGTGCGACGCAGTCGTACCTGTTCGACGGCCTGGCGCGGTTCCGCGCGGTACCGACGGATGCGGACCGGGAGTTCGCGCGGACGCTGGCCGAGACCTGGGTTCGCTTCGCGGCGACCGGAGACCCCAACGGCGGGGACCTGCCGGAGTGGCCGGCGTTCACGCCGGAGAACGAGGCATACCTGGAACTGGGCCCGAAGATCCGCACCGGTGACCACCTGCGCATCCCGGAGATCGCCCGGATAGAGCTGGCCTGGGCGGAGCGGCGGCGCGCGAACGCAGGCGCCTCCCAACCGGATGAATAGCAGCGGGGGCCTGCCGCGAACCTTGCTCCCCGTTTCCCCTCACTGTAGTCTGCTCTATAAGAGGGGCGCACTCTCCTGTCAAGGAAACGCTTCGCAAGTCACTGACCAAACAAGCTGCTTCAGGGCAAAGTGGGGGATAGTCATGCAGAGTATCGCTTTACGGCTCACAGTCGCCGCGTCGATCGTCACGCTCGGGATTCCCCAGGCGGTGGTGGCGCAATCCGAATCCGAGTCGGAATCTGGATCGCGAATGCTGGAAGAGATCGTCGTTACGGCCACCCGTCGCGACGAATCCATGCAGGACGTGCCTATCTCACTGTCGGTCCTCACGGACGAGGATATTACGGACACGGGCGCCGTGACCCTGCGAGACATGGCGGGCCTGGTACCCAACTTCGTTTTCGGCAACAGCATAAACGAAGTCACCACCGACATCGCTATCCGCGGCATCTATACCCAGGTCAATCCCGCCCAGATAGGGTTCGAGCAGAACGTCAACGTCTATGTCGACGGCGTCTACATGGGCAAGCAGTTTTCCGCCAACGCGGAGCTCGGCCAGACCGAGCGTATCGAGGTCCTGCGCGGGCCCCAGGGCACCCTGTTCGGCAAGAACGCCATTGCCGGCGCGATCAACATCATTAGCAAGAAGCCGGGAAACGAGTTTGAAGGCAGCGTCAGTGTGGACGTCGGTAGCCGTGATCTCAATCACTTCAAGGGGACCGTCAACATTCCGATCGTCCAGGACAGGTTTGCGCTCCGCATTTCCGCGGGGAGTCGACTCCAGGACGGTTACGTGACCAACGTCACTCGTGCTGGCGACGACCCTGGCAGCGTGGACCACACCAGTGGCCGGATTCAGTTGCGTTATATGGGCGACCGGACGACCGTGGACTTGGTTCACGATTTCTCCAGGCTCAGAACGGAAGACTACTTCCAGGAGTGGCTCGGGTTCGGTACCGACGTCAGCCCGTTTTTCGACGGCAAGAAGTACACTATCAGTAACAACGTCCCTCAGGAATCGGCCGTTGACCTGGCTGGATATGCACTCACGGTAGAGCATGTCTTCGAGAACGACTACGTCTTCACGTCCATCAGCGCATGGCGTCAAGATGAGGGCGCCTTTGAGACCGATATAGATCTCTCACCCCCCAACTTTTTTGCTTTCTCCACCTTGATGGAGCCTGACCAATTCACCCAGGAGTTGCGACTTACGTCTCCAGCCGGAGGCGCATTCGACTTCGTCACCGGCATTTATTACATCGACCAGTTCACCGCGGGCTACGACAGGGCTTTCCCCGGTACGAGATTCGGTCCGGCACAGGGCGAGTTCACCCAGGGCCGGGACATCGATGTCGAGGCCTTCTCCGTGTTCGCTCATGGCAACTACCACTTCAGCGATGCGCTGACGCTCTTCGGGGGTCTGCGCTATCTGACCGAGACCAAGGAATCGGTTAGCCATGCCCTCACATGCCCCACCAATCCCATCACGTGCCGAGCGTTCAGGCTGCCTACCCGTACCGAGCCCCTCGAGGCCCCGGTGGACCTCGAGACCAATGAGCCCACCGGGTCCATCGGTCTGCGCTACCACGTCAACGACGACGTGATGGTGTATGGGAGTGTCGCACGCGGCGTCAAGTCGACCGCGTTCAACAACTCGCGCGACCCGGTGGCCGATTATGCGAGAGGGCTGCTGGTCGCCGACCCGTCGTTTGTCAACAGTTACGAGATTGGGATAAAGGCGAGCCTGATGGATCGGCGCGCCGAGCTGAACTTCGCGGTCTTCAACATGGACTATACGGACCTGCAGGTGCGAATTACCTGCTCTACCTGCGGTACGGCGGGGCTTCCGGAACAAAGACTCACCAATGCGGCCGCGGCCTCGAGTCAGGGGTTCGAACTTGAGTTGCATGCATTGGCGACGGAGAGTCTGCGGGTTTCGGCCGGTGTTGGCTATCTCGACGCGGAATACGATAGTTTCAAGGGCGCTACCAACAACAAGACAGGTATGATAATCGATGCCTCCGGCCTCAAGCTCGCGTATGGACCGGAATGGACGGTCAACGTTGCGCTCCAGCATCGGTTGGAGGTGGCCGGGGGCATGTTGACCTCGCTGCTCGGCGTCCAATATATTGACGAGAGGTATGGGCGCGGGACCGTCGCCAACAACCCGGAGGAGTTGATCCCGGACCAGAGTTTGGTGAATGGGCGGATCGCGTACCGGCCGCGGAGCGGCAAATGGGGAGTCGCGGCGTGGGTGAAGAACGCCACCGATGACGACACCCAGGTGCACGCCACGTTTGCGGCGGGAGGGTTGGGTGGTCGTGGTGCGCTGGGCCAGTACCAGGAGCCCAGAAGCTACGGTGTAACCCTCGACTACCGGATCTAGATTTGGGTGGCGGAGAGGGCATGGAAAAGCTGACCGGAGGGGATGTCTTTCCCGAGGTGACGTTGAACGTCGCTGGTGGGGGGACGCTCGAGTTGCCCGGCGATCTGGAGGCGGGTCTCACCATCCTGCTCTTCTACCGAGGTTACTGGTGACCCTATTGCATCCGGCTGCTGACCGGATACGAGGAACGCCGTGCTGCGTTCGCGGAACAGGGGGTGGGCGTCATCGCCGGCGCCGTCGATAGCGAAGAGAAGACACTCGAGGTTGTGGAGCGCCTGGGGCTGGGATTTCCGGTCGCCTACGGAGTCACGAAGGATCAGGCGGAGCGCCTCGATTCCTGGTGGGATGAAGGGCGCAATTTCATCCAGCCGAGCGAGTTCGTGTTGTCGAGGAGTGGGAAGGTGCTGATGTCCACCTACAGCAACTCCCCCATCGGCCGCATGGACTCGGCCGAGGCGTTGACCCTGGTCACGATGATGAACGCCCGCAGGAAGGGGTAGGCGCGCGGACGCCCGCTGGGGCCCCTCCACGTCCCGGCGGTGCCCTTGACGCCTGTCGAGTGCGCGCGAACAATCGGGGAGGTCGACCTCCGGGAACGGAGGAGCGGCATAGCGGCGGAGCGCCGGGTACCAGGCGCTGCATCCCGTCGAGAGCTACGACTTGCCGGGCAAGGACTGGCCCGAGGGCGAGCTTTACGAGATGCACATCAGGCTGCCGCGAGGACTTCCCGAACACCCCGGACGGTGCCTTCGCGCACGCCGGCAAGCTGCCGCTGGCGATGCACTGGGCCAAGCCCTGAGGCGCGCGCGCTCCCGCTATCGGGAGCGTTGCAGACCGGGCAGGGCTTAGGCCGGGACGCTGCATGGCGACGGGAGGCCGTGAGCGGGGAGTCGCGGTTGCCGCGCGACGCTACGCCGGGCCGCTAGCCGTGGTTATCTTCGGCCTCGGGCTCTCGGCGCTCATCGTCGGGACCGGTCCAGAGCTCGATACGGCGTCGCACCGGGAGGACGTCCCGGTCGTGCGGACCGTGCCCGCGCGGGCCCAGACGGTGCGCATGACGGTAACGACCCACGGCACGGTGGCGCCGAAGACGGAAAGCCAGCTCGTGGCCGAAGTCGCCGGCAGGGTGGTCGCGGTCGCGCCGACGCTGGTGTCGGGTGGCTTCTTCGCCAGGGGGGACACCCTGGTCGAGATCGAGCGCATCGACTACGAGTTCGCTCTCGAGAAATCCCGAGCCCAGTTGGCGTCCGCCCAGGGTGATCTGGCGCACGCCGAGAAGGCCTACGAGCGCCAGGAGGAACTCAGCACGACCCAGTCGGTCAGCGAGTCGCAGCGCGACGACGCGCTCAATCGGCTGGTCACGGCCCGCGCGTTGCTCCGCCAGGCGACCGCGGGCGTGGCGCGGGCCGAACGCGACCTCGAGCGGACGCGGCTGACCGCGCCCTATGACGGTCGCGTACGCGCCGAGCGCATCGACGTGGGCCAGTTCGTAGGGCGGGGCGAGTCGGTGGCGACGCTCTATTCCATCGACTTTGCCGAAGTCCGCCTGCCCGTGCGCGACGAGGACATCGCGTTCCTGCCCATCTCGCTCGCGCGATCCGGGAACGACGTCCGCGAGCGGCCTAAGGTGGTACTGCGGGCACCGGTTGGCGGCGTCGAGCGTTCCTGGGACGCCCGGATCGTGCGCACCGAAGGCGAGCTGGACCCCCGGACCCGCATGACGAACCTGATCGCGCAGGTGGCCGCACCCTACGACCAGCCAGGGGACCGGCCGGCGCTGACGGTGGGGCTCTTCGTGGAGGCCGAGATCGCGGGCAACGTCTACGAGGACATCGTTGCCGTGCCGAGGTCGGCGCTGCGGGAGGGGAACCGGGTCCATCTCGTCGACGGGAACGGGCGACTGGCCTTCCGGCGCGTCGATGTCCTGCGCGTGACCGGCGAGACGGCTTACCTGCGCGGTGGCATCGCGTCCGGCGACACGATTTGCCTGACCATTCTGCCCGATCCGATAGAGGGTCAGCGCGTGCGCGCGCGAAGCGACGGCGACTTCGCTCCGTGAACCGGTTGATCGCGTGGTGCGCCGCGAACCACGTGGTGGCCAATCTGCTGATGGGTTTCGCGGTGCTCGCCGGGATCGCCGCACTGTCCCGCTTGCCCGTCCAGACGCTCCCCGACGTCGAGGTTCCGATCCTCGTCGTCACGGTGCCGTACCTCGG
>VXNE01000624.1:0-3456 GCA_009840715.1 Gammaproteobacteria bacterium | reverse complement strand
CGAAGAGAGCGTGGTCGGCATCCTCGGCATCCGCGAAATTCGTTCGATCTCCGGCGAGGGTGTCTGCACCGTGCAGCTTCATCTGTTCTTCGACGCCGAGCCCGGGAGGGTGCTCGGCGAGGTGGAGACGCAGGTCAACGCCATCGACACGTTCCCGGAGGAAACCGAGAGACCCGTCGTGCGGATGGTGACGTTCGCCAACGTCGTCTCCGAAGTGGCGGTGACCGGACCGTCGGACGAGCGCACGCTGAAGGAACTGGGCCGACGCGTGCGGGACGATCTGCTGCGCCAGCCCGGGATCGCACAGGCGCGTGTGGTCAACAGCCGGCCCTACGAGATCTCCGTGGAGGTGTCGCAGGGCGCCCTGCTCAGGAACCGGCTGACCTTTGACGACGTGGCCGCGGCGGTCCGGCAGCGGTCGGTGGACTTGCCGGGCGGTTCAATCAAGACGGACCAGCGCGAACTGCTGCTGCGCACGAGCGGGCAGGCCTACACGGGTCGGGAACTCGAGGAACTCGTGCTCACCGCGCGCGACGACGGCACGCGCGTGCTGCTGAAGGACGTGGCGCGCGTGGTCGACGGTTTCGCCGACACCGGCCAGGCGCTGCGGTTCGACGGCAGGCCCGCGGCCCTGGTGCAGGTCGTGCGTGTCGGCGGCCAGGACCTGCGGGAAGTCGCCGGCGCCGTGCGGCAGTACATCGCAGGGTCGGCGTCCAGGTATCCCGACGGCGTGGAGCTGACGCTCTGGAACGACGAGTCCACGCTGTTGAGCGATCGTCTCGGCGCACTGGCCGACAACGCGTTGCAGGGCCTCCTGCTGGTGCTGGTGCTGCTGGCGTTGTTCCTGCGGCCGCAGCTCGCCGTCTGGGTTGCCGCCGGGATTCCGATCGCCTTCCTCGGCGCGATCTTCCTGGTCTACTGGCTGGGGTACTCGATCGACTCCATCTCCGTGATCGGGTTCATTCTCGCGCTCGGCATGCTGGTCGATGACGCCGTGGTGGTCGGCGAGAGCGTGTTCGCGGCCCACCGGGAGGGCGCCGGACAGCTTTCGGGCGCCATCCGGGGCGCCCAGCGGGTCGCGCTGCCGGTGACTTTCGGGGTGCTCACGACCGCCGCGGCCTTCGTGCCGCTGCTGTTCGTCGTCGGCGCGGTCGGCGAAGTGCTGGCGGTCACGTCCGCCGTCGTCCTCTGCTGCCTCGCATGGTCGCTGATCGAATGCGGGATGGTGCTCCCGGCGCATCTGGGCCATCGCAGCGCGCGGATGCCGATGGGGGAGTTCGGCGTGACGTTCCTGGTGGCGGTGGCCCTGGCCTCGATGATCGTGGCGCCCGACCTGCGGTCCGGGACCGGGGTGGCGGTTGGGGCGGCCACGCTGATCTTCGCGGCCCACGTTCTCGGCGGCTTGCGCAGGCTCGAGACGGCCTTCGTGCGCATGCAGGGCCGGTTCGAGTCCGCGCTGGAATGGTTCCTCGAGAACGCCTTCCGTCCGCTGGTCGCCCGGGCGCTCGACGGCCGGCCCTGGACGCTTGCCGTGGCGGCCGTCGCGCTGGCGTCCACGGTGAGCCTCATCGCGAGTGGTCACTTGCCCTTCTCGTTCATACCGCCGTCGCCCGTCGACCGCGTGGTCGCAAGAATCACGATGCCCCTCGGCGCGAGCGAGCAGGACACTCGCCAGGTGGTCACGGGGCTGGCCCTGGCCGGGCAGCGGCTGAAGGAAGCACTCGCCGCCGGGGAGGAGCCGCCGCCGATCTCCCACATCCTGGAAGCGATGGGCAGCCAGCCGAGCGCCAACGCCGGCACTCCGGGGGAACCGGAGGCCGTCGGCTCCCACCTCGGCGAAGTCACCCTGCAGTTGACGCCGAGCGGAGAGCGCTCGATCTCGACCGAAGAGGTGGCGAGGCGTTGGCGCGAGGCGGTCGGAACGGTACCTGGTGCGGCGCAACTCGCGTTCGTCACGGACCGCCTCGGCGCCGGCAACGATCTGAACCTCCGGGTGTACGGCGGCGACGTGGAGGAGTTGCGCGCGGTCGCCGCCGCGGTCCGCCGGGAACTGGAAGGCTATCCCGGCCTGTCGGAGATCACGGACTCCTTCCGCGCCGGCAAGGAGGAGGTCAGGCTGTCGGTGACACCGGCGGGCGAGGCGCTCGGGATCACGCTGGCCGACCTCGGACGCCAGGTGCGACAGGCGTTTTACGGGGAGGAAGCCCAACGCATTCAGCGCGGTCGCGACGACGTGCGCGTCATGGTCCGCTACACGGAGGAGGACCGGCGATCCCTGCACTCGCTCTACGCGCTACGCATCCGCACGCCGGATGGAGGGGACGCCCCGTTCGGGACGGTGGCCGAAGTCGAGACGGGACGCGGCACGTCGACGATCATTCGCACCCAGGGCCAGCGTTCCATCAACGTCACGGCCGGGGTCGAACTCGCCGTGTCCTCCGCCGGGGCGGTCCTGTCGGCCCTCGAGGCACAGTTCCTCCCAGGTCTGCTGGCCGACCATCCGGGTGTGTCCTACACCGTCGAGAACGTGACGCAGCAACAGGAGACGGCCGCCAGCCTGGTGCCGCTGTTCCTGATGGCGCTCTTTGCCATCTATGCCCTGCTGGCGATCCCGCTGCGGTCCTATACGCAGCCGCTGATCATCATGGCCGTGCTGCCGTTTGCCCTGGTCGGGGCCGTCTGGGGGCATGCCCTGATGAAGACGTTGGGGCAGGTGACCGGCCTCTCGATGCCGTCCGTCTTCGGGGTCGTGGCCGCCTCCGGCGTGGTGATCAACGCGACGCTGATCCTGATGCATGGCGCCAACCAGTACCGGGCGGCGGGAGACCCGCTGCGCGACGCGCTGTGCAACGCCGCGGTGTCGCGGTTCCGACCGATTCTCATTACCTCCGTCACCACGTTCGCGGGCCTGACGCCGCTGATGCTGAGCACCGGTGCGGCGACGCAGACTCTGGTCCCCATGGCGATCGCCCTGGCGTTCGGCGTGCTGTTCTCCTCCGTCGCAGCGCTGCTCGTGGTGCCGTCCTTCTGGCTCGCCGTCCATCACGTCGCCGCGGGCGCGAGGCGCGCCACGGACCGGGTGGGCGAGATGGTGGCCCCGGCGCCGCGTCTGGCGCGGTGGATGGCGCGCTACCCCTACCTGCAGGAGAGCCTCCGCATGCGCGAGTTCACCGATCTGCAGCTCCCGGCCGACCTTGGGCTCGATCCAGAGCAGGAGCGGGTCGCGCGCCGGGGCCTCGTGCGCGTCTACTACGAGCGCGAGTTCGGCGTCGCCGAGATGCGCGCCCAACTCGGCGCCATCGCGGCGCAGGCGCCGAGCGCGGACGACCTCGTACGTGAAGCGAGGTCGTGGACGGAACAACGGACGTTTCAGCTCGGCGTGCACATGGTCGGCGGCGTCATCCCTCCGCTCGAGGCTGCGCGTCCCCTGTCGGACATCCTGGACACCTCCCTGGG
>VXNE01000395.1 GCA_009840715.1 Gammaproteobacteria bacterium | reverse complement strand
GAGCGCCCGCAGTCCGGCGGTGGCCACGTATTCGCCGTCGGCGACGCCGTCGAGCATGTCGCAGGCCCCCCTTGACGCCTCGTCCAGCAGTGCCAGGGCAGCCGCCGTCAGGGGATTCTCGGACTGCCAGCGCTCGACGGCCAGACCCCACGGGCTCGTTTCGCTCCACGCCATGGCCGGCGCCCCGGCGATGATGCCGTCGAAGTCCTCCGGGTATCGCTGCGCCTCGATCAGGGAAGCCCGGCCACCATTCGAGCAACCGGTCAGATAAGCGTGGTCGACATCACGACCGTAGAACGTCCCGACAACCTGTTTCGCCAGTACTGTCGAGAGATGAATCCCTCGATAACCGTAGTCGATCCGCGCCTTGTCGTTCCTGAGGAAGTCCGGTTCAGCGCCTTCGTGGCCCGTATCCGTAGTGGCCATGGCGAATCCTTCACCCAGGAGGATGGTGGTGTTACCGATGTAACCGGCCAGGCCCCCGGGCGCGTAGAACATCAACCGGCCCTGCCAACCCTCCACGGGCATGGTGACTTCAAAACGGATCGTGCGTTCTATGACGCCTTTGACGCGACAATGCGCCGGGACGTCGCCGGTGGCATCCACGAGAACCCCCGGTTCAACCGCCTGGCTATGATCCGTCAGCTGATAGAGCCGATCGCACCGCACGCCATCGGAGGCAGGTGCGGGTTCCGAATCCGCCGGGGCACAGGCTGTGCCCAGGACGAACAACGCGGCAGACAGGATTCTGTTCACGACTCCCTCAACGGCTCGTTTCCGCCAGCCAGTTTTCCATCTGCAGCCCCGGCACGCGTCCGAACTCCCGTTCGTTGTTCGTGACCAGCGTCGCGCCAGCACTTCGCGCGTGGGCTGCGATCAGCAGATCGTTCGCTCCGATGATACGACCTCCTTGCGTAAGCGCTTGCCGAATCTCTCCATAGTGAGTGCCCGCGGTCGCATCGAACGGCAGGATGTCGAGATCGACGCAGAAAGCCTCGACCTCCCGCATGTTCTCTTCGATGCGAGCCGAGTGAGCAGCGCCGAAGCAGAGTTCGGCGTAAGTGATCGACGACGTGCATATCGCCCGCGCATTCGACACGAACTTGCCTCGCAGTGCCTGATCGCGTTCGTTGATGAGGTAGATGCACAGGTCCGTGTCCAGCATGAACATCAGCGCATCTCGTCGCGGTCATCCAGGGGCGGTTGGCGGCGCTCCGGGAGCGTTCCGCAGGTGTCGGAATCGAAATAGGCGGCCCAGTTCTTTCCGAGCGGACGCAACGTCAGGCAGTCGCCGTCCTTGATCACTTCGACCTCGGAGGTCTCGAATCGGCAAGGGGCTGGCAATCGGACTGCTTGGCTGCGTCCACTCCAGAAGACTTTGGCGACACCGCGGTAGTCAGGGACCTTGGACAAGACAACACCCCGCTCATGCACTATCTCATGATATCTATCAATGCGAGATTCTCAAAGGGGCAACGACCTTGTGGACGCCCATTGGCCCCGGTCCGCTGCTATCCGAGCACCACCAGTTCCGCCCCCTCTTCCACCCGCTCTCCCACGGCGACGTTGAGCGCGCTGACCTTACCGTCCCCCGGCGCCGCGATGTTGTGCTCCATCTTCATGGCCTCGAGGACGACGAGCGTCTGACCGGCCTTGACCCGGTCGCCGACGGCAACGGAAACCGCGGCGATGCTGCCCGGCATGGGGGCCGCGACCTTGCCTCCGGCACTCGCGACGGCGCGGAAGTCGCTGGCGTCGAGCACCCGCACCTGCAGCCGCTCCGTGCCGCCGTCCTTCACGACGAACACGTCCGTGCCGATCCGGTAGACGGCCGCCGAGAGACGGACGTTGCCGACCAGGGCATGCAGGTGCTCATCGGCGAAGACGACATCGCGCGCTTCGAAGGCGCCGTCCGGCGTCTCGACGTGGTAGGCGTCGCCGGCGTGGGTGACGTCGACGTCCAGCCGCTTCCGGCCGCGGCGCAGGGTGAAACGCTGCTCCCGCGCGAGGTTGGTCTGGAAACCGTCCGCCGTATCCCAGGGCCCCGCGTCCCGTACGCCGGCCACGAGCGCCAGCGCCGCCGCGAGCACGCTCAGCGGGTCGTCATGCGGGGTGAGCGCCGCCGCCTCGTCCTCGGCCAGGCTGGTGGTATAGGTCCCGTCGAGGAAGCGGTCGTGGGCGAGGACGTTGCGCAGGTACGGCACGTTGTGCTCGACGCCGACGATCTCCGTCTCGCGGAGCGCTTCACGCAGCGCCACGACGGCGGCGGAGCGGTCGGCGCCGTGGGCGATGACCTTCGCCATCATGGGGTCGTAGTGCACCGAGATCTCGGCGCCGGTCTCCACGCCCGTGTCCACGCGCACCGTGTGCGGCCAGGCGACGCGATGGAGTCGGCCTGTCGAGGGAAGGAAGTTCCGCCGCACGTTCTCCGAGTAGACCCGTGCCTCGATGGCGTGGCCACGTATGTCGAGGTCATCCTGGCCGAAGGGAAGGGGCTCGCCGCCGGCGACCCGTAGCTGCAGTTCCACGAGGTCCAGGCCCAGGATGGCCTCGGTGACCGGATGCTCCACCTGCAGCCGCGTGTTCATCTCCATGAAATAGAACTCGCCCGCTTCCGCGATGAACTCGACGGTCCCGGCGCCGACGTAGTCGATCGCGCGCGCCGCACGCACGGCCGCCTCGCCCATACTCGTCCGCAACGCGGCATCGACCGTGGGCGCCGGCGCCTCCTCGATCACCTTCTGGTGGCGGCGCTGCACCGAGCAGTCGCGCTCGAACAGGTACAGCGTGTTGCCGTGGGTGTCCGCCAGCACCTGTACCTCGATGTGCTTGGGGCTCGTCAGGAAGCGTTCGAGCAGCACCCGGTCGTCGCCGAAGGCGGCGCGGGATTCGCGTCTTGCGCCCTCCAGCGCGGCGGAGAAACCAGCGGCGTCCTGCACCAGTCGCATGCCCTTGCCGCCGCCGCCGGCCGAGGCCTTGATCAGAAGCGGGAAGCCAACGTCCCCGGCCTGCTTCGCGAGTGCATCGGGGTCCTGGTCGTCCCCCAGGTAGCCGGGCACCACCGGGGTGCCGGCCTCCTCCACCAGTTTCTTCGCCTGGATCTTCGAACCCATGGCCCGGATGGCGTCCGCCGACGGTCCCACGAAGATGCAGTCAGCCCCGGCGCAGGCGTCCGCGAACTCGGCGTTCTCGGACAGGAACCCGTAGCCGGGGTGCACGGCATCGGCGCCGGTTGCCGCCACGGCGCCCAGTACGGCCTCGATGTCGAGATAGCTGCGCGTGGCGGGCGCGGGTCCAATGCGGATCGCCTCGTCGGCCTGTCGGACATGGGGCGCGTGCGCGTCCGCGTCGGAGTAGACAGCCACCGTCTCGATCCCCATCCGGCGCGCCGTGCGGATGACGCGGCAGGCGATCTCGCCGCGGTTCGCGATCAGGAGCGTGCGGATCATCTGCGCAACCGGGGGCTACATCCGGAAGATGCCGAACCGGCTCGGCTCGACGTCGAGTTCGCGGGTCGCCATCGTGAGCGCCAGGCCGACCACGCGGCGCGTGTCGACGGGATCGATCACGCCGTCGTCCCACAGCCGCGCGCTGCCGAAGTACGGGTGCCCCTCGTGCTCGTACTGCTCGCGGATGCCGTCCATGAACGCGGCACGCTCGGCGTCGGCCCACTCCTGTCCGCGCGCCGCCATGCCGTCGCCGCGCACCGTGGCGAGGACATGCGCGGCCTGCTCGCCGCCCATGACCGACACGCGGGCGTTGGGCCAGGTCCACAGCATCCGCGCGCCGTACGCGCGTCCGCACATGGCGTAGTTGCCGGCGCCGAAGGAACCGCCGATGACGACCGTGAGCTTCGGTACCCGCGCGCACGCCACCGCGGTCACCATCTTGGCGCCGTCCTTGGCGATGCCCTGGTTCTCGTACTTCTGTCCGACCATGAAGCCCGTGATGTTCTGCAGGAACAGCAGGGGCACGCCCCGGCGGTCCGCGAGCTGGATGAAGTGCGCGCCCTTGAGCGCGGACTCCGAGAACAGGATGCCGTTGTTGGCGAGGATGCCGACCGGCGTGCCGGATATCCGCGCGAAGCCGCACACCAGGGTGTCCCCGTAGAGCTGCTTGAACTCGTCGAAGTCCGACCCGTCCACCAGCCGCGCGATGACCTCGCGCACGTCGTAGGGGGTACGGGCGTCCCGGGGCAACACCCCGTAGAGTTCCTCGGCGGGGTAGGCGGGATCCCGCGACTCGGTCACGTCCGCGGTCGACCGATAGCGGACATGGCTCGAGGCGACGGCCTCCCGGGCGAGCGCCAGGGCGTGCTCGTCGTTCTCGGCCAGGTAGTCCGTGACCCCGGAGATCCGCGAATGCACCTCGCCGCCCCCCAGGCTCTCGGCATCCACTTCCTCCCCTGTGGCGGCCTTCACCAGGGGCGGCCCGCCGAGGAAGATCGTACCCTGCCCGCGCACGATGATCGCGACGTCGCACATGGCGGGCACGTACGCTCCACCGGCCGTGCAGGAGCCCATGACGACGGCGAGCTGCGGGATGCCGGCGGCGGAGAGGTTCGCCTGGTTGTAGAAGATGCGGCCGAAATGGTCCTTGTCCGGGAACACGCCGGACTGCATGGGCAGGAAGGCGCCGCCGGAGTCCACCAGGTAGACGCACGGCAGGCCGTTCTCGAGCGCGATCTCCTGGGCGCGGAGGTGCTTCCGGACCGTAATCGGATAGTAGGTGCCGCCCTTCACCGTCGCATCGTTCGCGACGATCACGCACTCCCTGCCAGAGACCCGCCCGATCCCCGTGACGATCCCTCCTCCCGGGATGTCGTCGTCGTAGAGGCCGTGACCGCCGAGCTGGCCGATCTCGAGGAACGGGGAGCCCTGGTCCAGGAGTCCCCTTACGCGGTCCCGCGGCAACAGCTTGCCGCGGCCGGTGTGGCGCTTCCGGGAACGTTCGTCACCGCCCCGGGCGATCGTCTCGACCAGTTGCCTGAGGTCCGCGCTCAGTTGCCGGTGATGGGCCGCGTTGGCCGCAAACGACGGGTCGCGGGCGTCGACTTTCGACCGCAGGATCGCCATGCGTGGGGGACTCCGGTTGAGCGACGGAGTGTCGCAAGGGGGGAACGGCAAGACAACACGGCGTCGTGGAGACGCGAATGTGACGGTATCTCGGACAAATCCGTACTTTTATGCGCTAAAAAAGCTAACTCGATCGGACTTTTATGCGGATAAAAGTGTGGAGTGATAGACTTCCAAGCTGGTTGGTCACAGGCGACGCCCGCTCATGGAGCGCCTGCTATACGACGATCTGCTAGCGTGGAAACGAGCGCCGACGCGCAAGCCGGTGCTGCTGGACGGCGCCAGGCAGACGGGCAAGACGTACCTGGTGCAGCAACTCTTCGGTCCCCGCGAGTTTCGCAGGGTCCACCACCTGGATTTCCGTCTCTCGCCCGAACTCGCGGACCTGTTCGCGGGTGACCTGGCGCCGAAGACCATCGTGGACAACATCGAACTCCACTTCGACACCGACGTGGACATCGCGCAGGACGTGATCTTCCTCGACGAGGTGGGCGAGTGCCAGGCTGCACTGGACTCGCTGAAGTACTTCGCGGACCTGGCGCCGACGGCGTTCGTCTGCGCATCCGGCTCGAACATCGGTTTGCTGACCTCCTTCCCGGTCGGCAAAGTGCGGCAGCTCGAACTGTTTCCGCTCTGCTTCGAGGAGTTCCTCATGGCGTCCAGGCGGTCGCGCCCGCTTGCCGCGTTTCGGGCTCGCTCCGACAGCGTTGCGGCGCACGAAAGCCTCTGGTCGCTGTTCCTGGACTACTGCTTTGTTGGCGGAATGCCCGAGGCCGTCGCGGCCTGGTTCGAGGACGACGCTGGCAGTCGTGAACGCGCAGCCCGCGTGGACACGATTCACCGGGACCTGGTGGCTGGCTTCGAGCGGGACTTCGGCAAGTACGGAGGGCCGCTCCACGCCGCACACATCGAGACCGTGTTTCACAACATCCCGGGGCAACTCGAGACGACACAGGACGCCTCGGTGAAGCGGTTCCGGTTCAAGGGCGTCGTCGAACGCAGGCGGGGTTATCTCGACCTGAAGGGTCCCATCGATTGGCTGGTCAAGGCCCGTCTGGCATGGAAGTGCCATCCCATCGACTGCCCCCCGACGCTACCGTTGGCCCACCTGGCCAAGGAGAGCCGCTTTCGGCTCTTCTTGTTCGACGTGGGCATCCTCCGCCACATGTTGCGACTGCCTTACGCCATCCAGCGCGACCCCAAGTACGCCTACAAGGGGTTCATGGCGGAGAACTTCGTGCAGACGGAGTTACGGGCACGGGTGGCGTACCCCACCTATGGCTGGGCGGAGGGCCGTGCCGAGGTGGAGTTCCTGCATCAGGCGTCCGACGGCGCCATCGTCCCGGTGGAAGTGAAGAGCGGCGCGCGCGGGAGAGCGCGCAGCCTCGAGTCGTACATCCGGCGCTACGCGCCCCGACGGGCGGTCACCCTGACGGCGAGCCCGCGGGCTCCTGCCGACGGTGTCGTGGTCAATTGGCCGATTTACGAGGCGCAGTTCCTGCGGGAGCTGTGACTCCGGTCACTTGGGCGGTCGCGTGCGCAGTTTGAACCCGCAGTCCGGAAAGCGTTTGCGAAGATCGGCGGCAAGAGGATGGAGCCTCCCGAACGACCTGCCGTCGCGCAGGTCGATGGCCTGGGTCTTGAGCGTGCTGAAAAGAAGGAGCTCGAGTGCGAGGGCGGGCGCACCCCGGACACCGGCCTCCAGCGCGCTGGTCCAGCCCGCCTCCTTCGTATAGCCCGAGATCGCCGCGGCCTTCGTGCGCGCCATGAAGTCTCGTAGCTGGCTCTCCTTGGCCTTCATCACCTCGCAGCCGCTGAAGTGCACGAGACACCCTTCGGCGCCATCGGGCTCGAGGTAGCCCGCAAGCTCTTCGAGGGGCACGTCCTGCCCCTCCGAGAGGGTAATGCCGCCGTCCCAACCGTGGGTCGCGAGGTACAGCACCGACTGCTCCTCGCAGCGGCGATACCACTCTTCACCCAAGAAGAACTGCAGTTCCTGCTTCGTCGCGCAGTCGCGTCTGCCGTAGGAGGGCCATAGGTCCATGTTGGCCATCAACTGAAGAATCGGCTCCACGGAAGGCTCGACCTCGCGGTCGCCATAGTCCCAATGCCCTTCGATGCAGTAGATGCGCCTTGCGAGCTTCATGGCGACTGTCCCTGTTCTCCTTCGAGCACAACCCATGCTCCGACACTTCCCGCGCCTTACGCAACGAGCACGCAGGCGAGAACAAGGCAACCGTCCCCTTATCGCCCTCGTCCAGGCGCACGATCGCCGTCACCTCAAAAGCAGTCTCTTGTCGATCACCAAAGGCCGCACGTCGCCGTGCGTGACCACGGAGGCGAAATCCGGGTGGTCGGGGTTGAGCACGACGTTGCGTTCCTCAGGTAACACGACACTGGCAACGCTGAATCCGAGGACGCCGGCAGCACCCAAACGCTCGTCCCCCAATGCGGCGGTGTCGCTTGGCAGCGCGTTGTCGCCAAGTTGCTCGATCGGGTCGTTCGGTACGTCGATCTCCAGAAACCGGTAGTCGGGGAGCATGGCCACTCGCGGCGCGTGGACCAGGATCTCCAGGGCGGCGAGGGACAGCGTGCTCGCGCAATAGACCGCGCGCACACCGGAAGAGTTGTACCGGCCCCCCCACTGTCGGGCGCCCTCTCCACTCAGCATTGTCTGTGCGTCCCGCG
This sequence comes from Gammaproteobacteria bacterium, assembly GCA_009840715.1. Classification (GTDB taxonomy): domain Bacteria; phylum Pseudomonadota; class Gammaproteobacteria; order Pseudomonadales; family Azotimanducaceae; genus VXNE01. The sequence continues at coordinate 7,305 of VXNE01000395.1, read as the reverse complement.
CATGTCGCGCCTTCGCGACGCGATAGACCTTCATTGGAACGTCGTCGGCTCAGCCGCAAGGTGCTCAGGTCGGAATGCCGTGCTCCAGCCTGCCGATCAACCGGGTCACGTCGCGGGCGCCGAACTCGGTGGTCGCGTGGTCCATCGGCGTCTCACCACCCAGGGCGGGTGCGGGCGTGCGCAGCCACTGCGCGGCGGCGCTTTCGTCGCCAAGGAGGTCGGTAGACTGGCGGAACAGGTCCGCGTAGCGCACGATGCGGTCGGACTCGTCGGCGGACAAGCAGCCCTTGGCCCGGCGCCGCGCGTAGGTCTGTTTCGACAGATTGAGCCAACGCTGCAAGGCCGCCGACGTGACTTGAAGGCGCTCGGCCAGTCCCTCCAACGACTCTACCGGCAAGCCCTCCCGGACCGTCTCGACCGTGACCTCCCGCGGTTGCCTGAGAATGGAGGCCAAGGTGACCGGCCGCGCGCGAACGGGGCCGGGCGCCCTGGTCTCGGGGCCGGTGTCCTTGCCCGAACGCTTCGACCGACTGCCACGGACCCGCATGCGAAGGGTCTCCAATTGGTTTAATCGTAGTGTACCAGATGGCACATCTGGTAGGGGCCCATAAACCCGGCGTCGACAAACGCGCGGCGCTACCGTCAGAGGGCGCGGTGGACGACGGCAACCCGTGGCACGTGCAGGTAGTACTGGTCGAAGGCATAGCGCGCGCCTGCCTCCCGGAGGCGCAGCTGGAGATCGTGCAGGGGCGTCTCCAGTGCGGTCTCCCCGTCGCGGTAGCGTTCGATGGACGCGCCGACCGTCCGCCGCTCCGAAGCCGCGGTCGTGTCTTTGAGGTATCCCTGGAGGTGTTGCAGGACGTTGGTGTGGCTGTTTCGGGTCGGTCGGGCCTCAAGGCCGCGCATCAGCGCCCCGAGGTACTGCCTGGCAGTCGCCTCGACGTCACCGGAGAGATCGGCCAGCAGGCGTCCCAACCGTCGGTACGCGGACACGTCATGGGCCATGACGAGGTACTTGCAGGCGCTGTGGAAGGCGATGAGCCGCGGCGCGTCGATGCCGGCAGCCGTGGTGCGGCGCCAGAAGGCATGGACGAAGGTGCGTGTGACGAAGCTCTCGAGCGCGCCGGGCTCGAAGAGGTTCTCGCCGTCCTCGAGGGGCAGGGCGGGTCGTGCCCGGGCGATCTCGGCGGCGAACAGGCCGGTTCCCTTCGGGGCGGCCGGACCATCCGGCTCGGGGTGCAGGGCGACCCCTTCGAGCCCGCAACTCGGCGAGCGCGCCTTGAAGACGTACCCGTCGACATCGTCGAGGTCCGGGAGCCGCTTTCCGGCGTAAGCACGCAGCCGGTCGGTGACATCGACGGAGGGATCCTCGACGCCGATGGCGCGCGCGGCGCCGGCGGCGCCGACGAGCCGGATGGGCGGTCGGGGCACACCGAGACCGATACCGACCTCCGGACAGATCGGCCGGAGTACATAGAGGTCTTCGAGTTCGTCGCCCGGCCAGACGGACGCCCGGTGGCCCCCGTCGTAACGGACCGGGGCACCGGTGAGACACTCGCTCACGGCGATCGTGAGCGGGGGCTCCGGGAACGGCGGCAGGAGATCCCGAAAGGCCTCCACCGTATCAAAACAGGGGCATTCCCGGCACCTTCACCCGCGTCTGGTGAAGTGCCGTGGAGGCGGTCAGGAAGAACGTGCGGTAGTCCTCCCCGCCCCAGGTGAAGTTGGCGCAGAACTCCGGCGTCTCGATGACGCCGAGACAGGTGCCGTCCCCCGGGTGGTAGACGTGTACCCCGCCGGGACCCGCGCAGAAGACGTTGCCAGCGCTGTCCGTCTTGAGCCCGTCCGGCGCGCCCCTGCCCGGCCCGGTCGACTCCGCGAAGACGTCGCCGCCCGACAGGGACCCGTCCGCCCCGATGCCGAACTTGCGAATGTGCAGTCGCGGCGTGTCCGCCACGTAGAGGGCGCTCTGGTCCGGGGTGAACGCGAGCCCGTTCGGCATCTCGAAGTCCCGGGCCAGGCAGGTCAGCGACCCGTCCGTCGGATCGAGTCGGTACACGCCTCGGAAGTCGAGTTCCGGGTCGCGGCCGTCCCCCGTGGGACTGATCCGCCCGTAGGTCGGGTCGGTGAACCAGATCGTGCCGTCGCGGCGCACGATGATGTCGTTGGGGCTGTTCAGTTCCTTGCCGTCGTAGTGGCTCGCGAGCACGGTGACGGACCCGTCCGGTTCGGTGCGGGTCACGCGGCTGCTCTGGTGTTCGCAGGTGAGGAGCCGGCCCTCGAGGTCGTAGGTGTTGCCGTTCGCCTGGTGGCTCGGGGAGCGGAACGTCTCGAGGCCGCCGGCCGCGCTCCAGCGATACAGCGTGCTCGCGAAGATGTCGCTGAAGGTCAGGTGCTTTTCGGTCGGGTGCCACGCCGGGCCCTCGGTGAACTGGAACCCGGCCTCCAGCGTCGTCAACGCGAGGTCCGCGTCGACGATGTCGAGGAAGCGCTCGTCGCGCGTCTGAATGCCCATGTGTCTTCCTTGTGGTCCTCCATACCGCGCCCGGCAGGTCCACCCGGCGCAGCGGGCGCGTAGCGTAGCGCACCGGGCCGCAAAGCGTCTGCGCGACACGCGGTCGGAGTACAATGCGCGGTCCGCAATCAGGCGCAGGCAGGCATCGGAGGCATACGTCGTGGGGCTCTTCTCGAAGTTGACGGAAAAACCGTGGTTACCGGACCAGACCGGCGTCGCGCAGCTTCGCACGGGCGGGTTCCCGGTACCCAACCGGAAGGTCGCGCTGGTCGTCTTCCTCCCGATCGTCGGCGTCCTGTTCTTCCTGTTCTTCGCCGCCTACCACATGCGCATCGAACTCTCGACGGACTGGGTCTCGATGCCGGAGCCGGGGCTCCTGTGGTTCAACTCGGGCGTCCTGATCGTGTGCAGCCTCGCCTTCGAGTGGGCCCGCTCGGCGGGGAGCCGCGGCGACGTTGCCCGTCTGCGCAGCGCGTTCCTGGTGGCGGGGGCCCTGACGGTGGCGTTCCTGATCGGTCAGCTCGTCGTCTGGCAACAGATGGTCGACGCCGGTTACCTGGCGCAGCAGAACCCGGCCAACGGCTTCTTCTACATGATCACCGGCGTCCACGGCGTGCACCTCCTCGGCGGGCTGATCGCCTGGGGACGCGCCGCACGGCGGATGTTCGGCAGCGGCGACATCGGGGACGCGCGCCAGAGCGTCGACCTGTGCGCGATGTACTGGCACTTCCTGCTGCTCGTGTGGCTCGCCATGTTCGCCCTGCTGCTGAACACATGAGAAGAGGCTGGGCGCGGCGCGGACGCGCCGCACCCGGCAGACCATGGCTAGCGCAACCGCCGAACAGCGCCTGACCCTCGACATCGAGGGCATGACCTGCGCCGCATGCTCGACCCGGCTCGAGAAGGCGCTCACTCGGGCGGAAGGCGTGCGCGAAGCGGCCGTCAACCTCGCGACGGAGCGGGCGGTGGTCACGATCGACGCCGGGGAAACGGACCTGCCGTCGGTGGCGGAGGCGGTCTCGCGGGCCGGCTTTGCGGTGGGCCAGGAGACCTTGTCGTTCGCGGTGGAAGGCATGACGTGCGCGGCCTGCGTCGGCCGTGTCGAGAAGGCGCTCCGAAACGTCCCCGGTGTCTTCGATGCGAACGTGAACCTGGCCATCGAGCGCGCCCACGTGACCTTCGCCCACCGCTGCGCCGACGCCGAGAAGCTTGCGGACGCGGTGGCGAAGGCCGGGTACCGGGCGCTGATGTTGGAACCCGAAGAGGGTTCCCGGCAGGCCAGGGAGCAGGCGCAACTCGACCGCGAACGCCGCGTGCTGATCCTCTCCGCGGCGCTGACCCTGCCGATGGTCCTCGGCATGACGCTCGATGTGCTCGGTTACGAGGACCTGCACGTCATGCCGTCCCTCGAGGTCGCCCTGGCGACGCCGATCCAGTTCCTGATCGGTCTGCGCTTCTACCGGGGGGCGCTCAACGCCCTGCGCGGCGGCACCGCCAACATGGACGTGCTCGTGGCGCTCGGCACCACCGCCGCGTACGGCTTCAGTTGGTACCTGCTCCAGACCCTTGGCGAGGAGGCGGACGGCGAACTCTACTTCGAGGCGTCGGCGGTGATCATCACCCTCGTCCTGCTCGGCAAGTACCTGGAGAGCCGTGCGCGGCGGGGAACGACGGCGGCCATCCGCGCGCTGATGGAACTGCGTCCCGAGACCGCGCGGGTGGAGCGTGCGGACGGCACGGAGGCGGAGGTGCCGATCGGCCTGGTACGGCCGGGCGACGTCGCGGTGGTGCGGCCGGGGGAACGCATGCCCGTGGACGGGGTCGTCACGGACGGTGCGAGCGAGGTGGACGAATCGCTCGTGACCGGCGAGAGCGTGCCGGTGGCGAAGACGGCAGGGGCTTCCGTCACGGGCGGGTCGATCAACGGGGCCGGACTCCTGAAGGTGCGCGCGACCGCGGTGGGCGAGGAGTCCACGCTCGCCCGGATCATCCGCCTGGTGGAGAACGCCCAGGCCGGCAAGGCGTCCGTGCAGCGCCTGGTCGATCGGATCAGCGCGGTGTTCGTGCCCTGCGTCGTCGCGGTCGCCGCGGTCACGTTCCTCGGCTGGCTCGTCTTCTCGGGAGACCTCGAGACGTCGCTCATCGCGGCTGTGTCCGTGCTCGTCATCGCGTGCCCGTGCGCACTCGGGCTGGCCACCCCGACCGCGATCATGACCGGCACGGGTGCGGCGGCGCGCGCCGGAATCCTGGTGAAGGATGTCGCGGCCCTCGAGCAGGCGCACCGCGTCGACACCGTCGTGTTCGACAAGACAGGGACCCTGACGGAAGGGAAGCCGCACGTCGTGGACGTCAGGGCCGGGAGCGTGGCTGAGGATGAGGTCGTCCGCCTGGCGGCTTCCGTGCAGCAGGGGAGCGAACATCCGTTGGCGGGAGCCATTCTGTCGGACGCGGAGGACCGCAACGTCGCGCCGTATCCGCTACGCGAGTTCGAGGCGCTCGCGGGCCGCGGCGTGCGCGGCCGCGTAGACGGACACCAGGTCACGGTGGGCAGCGCCGCGTTCGCGGGCGCAGCGGCCGCGATCGACGACACTCTGCTGGCCGTCGCGCGCGCGTGGGAAGACGAGGGCAGGACGGCGGTGTTCGTCTGCGCGGAAACGCCCGGGGACGCCGCGACTTCCTCCGGTACGGGACGCGTCGCCGGGCTGATCGGCGTCGCCGACCGGCTCCGCGAGACGGCCGCGGAAGCCGTGGGCCAGCTCGCAGCGCTCGGCATTCGGACATCGATGCTCTCGGGGGACGCCGTCGCCGTCGCGGAGCGGGTCGGCACGGCGCTCGGTATCGGCGACGCGCGCGGAGCGGTGCGTCCGGACCAGAAGGCCGCGGTCGTGCAGGAGCTCAACGAACAGGGACACGTGGTCGGGATGGTCGGAGACGGCATCAACGACGCGCCCGCCCTGGCCGCCGCGGATGTCGGCATCGCGATGGGCACCGGCACCGATATCGCGATGGAAACGGCCGGTGTCACGCTCATGCGTCCCGACCCCCGCCTCGTGGCCGGCGCCGTCTCGGCAAGCCGTGCGACCTTCGCGAAGATTCGTCAGAACCTGTTCTGGGCCTTCATCTACAACGTGGTCTGCATTCCCCTCGCCGCAGCGGGCTACCTGAGCCCCACCCTGGCCGCCGCGGCGATGGCGCTGTCCAGCGTCAGCGTGGTGGGCAACTCGCTCCTGCTCCGGCGCTGGCGCCCGGCCCGGTAACACCGCGCTACGGCACCGGTCGCAGTAGAATCCTCCCGTGTGCGCGCATCGCGCTCGACCGACGAGGAAACGATCCATGGAACGGCTGGAACTGACGGTCGACGGCATGCAGTGCGACGGGTGCGTCGCGAGCGTCCAGAACGCCCTGACGGGCCGCGACGGCGTGACGGTGGCGACCGCGCGACTCCACGACGGCCTCGTCACGGTCGAGTTCGATCCCGCGGCGATCGACCGCGTCGGCATCGAAACCACTATCGAGGACGCTGGGTTCGAGGTGGTTCCCGGCTGACATCCGCGGCGGATCGGGCCTGTTCAGACCAGGGCCCGCGCCAGCGCGTCGGCCATCTCCTCGCGGCCGTCTTCCGCCACCCAGGTCTGCACGATGCCCTGGATGGCCATGGCGAGGGCGAGCGGCTCCTCGAACATCATGTGATGGTGCGTACGCGGGATCTCGACGACGGGGAGCATGCCGGCCGTGACCCGCCGCATGTAGTCCGCACCGGCGGTCCCTTCGTCCTGGCTGAGTTCGCCGAGGATGACGGCGGACCGGCAGGACAGGCCGACGAATTTCTCGCGCTGGTCGCCCCCGAGGACCAGGTGGTCGTACAGCGTCGGATCGAACTTCCACGTCCAGCCGCCCTCGACCTCCCGCAACGACCGGCGGGCGACGTGGTCCATCACCGCCGGGTGACGGACCGGCTGGTCCGGCAGCAGCCGAAATCGCGCCAGGGCCGCGTCGAAGTCCTCGTACACGCGCGTCCGACGTTTCCGGTATCCCGCGTTGTCCGCCTTGCCGCCCCACTCCAGGTAGTCCTCCGGGGAGACCACGGTGTAGTCGACGAAGACGATCCCGCCGAGACGGTCGCCGAAGTAATGGCCGGTCTCCAGGGCGACGAAGCCGCCGAGGCTGTGGCCGGCGACGAAAGGACGCGGCGGCAGGCCCGCGGCCTCGGACACGCGCCATGTCTCTTCCGCGAACGCCTCGCCGGAGTAGCGGTCGCGCCAGCCGCTGTCGCCGTTGCCCGACAGGTCGAAGGCGACGACGCGGAAGCGGTCGGCCAGCAACGGTGCGACGAAACGCCACCACTCGATGTGGCCGCTGCTGCCGTGCACGAGGACGATGCCGGGGCCATCCGTGCCCCAGCGCTCGTAGTGGATCTTCGCGCCGAGCACTTCGACGGAGCCGGTTTCGGACACAGCGTCGAGTGCCTGGCGATACCACCAGGGCGGGTTGAGGTCAGGCATGGGCCGTATCGTCGGGCAAACCGGCGCGGAATACAACGCAGGCCGCGAGGACGGGAACGCACGCCAGGGCGAGCCAGAGGACGCCGAGGTCCAGCCGGCCGTAGAGCGCGGCCAGCGGAGCCAGCCAGACCATGGCGTAGCCCCACAGCAGCGCGGTGGTGAGGCCATGGCCCCACCGGCGCGCCAGCTTCTGGTAGAGGTGGTTGCTGTGGGCCTCGGAGACCCGCAGGCGCGGAAACACGCGGAAAACAAGCTTGAAATTATCGAAATAACAAAAGGACGCCGCAA
>VXNE01000684.1 GCA_009840715.1 Gammaproteobacteria bacterium | reverse complement strand
GTTCAGGACGGTGGCGCCCTTGACGGATTGGAGGTAACGGATCGCACGCTGCTGCGCTTGGGCGACCTGCGGTCGAACGTCAATCTCGAACCACTGCCCGCCATGACGGTCCAGAAGCATGCCCTGTCGGAAGGTGATGTCGCCGTCGTCGAAGTGCTTCCTTCGGACTTGCCCCCGGTGCGATACAAGGGACGCGTCTGGATTCGTGTCGGCCCCTCGAGGCGCGCAGCCAATCAGCAGGAAGAGCGCCTGCTAGGCGAACGACGGATTTCCGCACTGCAGTCGTTCGACGCGCGACCGTGCCTGGATGCTGCCGCGGAAGACCTGGCACTGGGGCAATTCGTCAACACCTATCTCCCGGCAGCGGTCGCCCCCGACATCATCGAGGAAAACGACCGCAGTCTTGTCGAGCAACTGGCTTCCCTGCGCTTCTACGACTATCGCACCGACACTCCAACGAACGCGGCGATACTCCTGTTTGGAAAGGACCCGCTACGTTGGCTGCCAGGCGCCTGGATTCAGTTCGTCCGGTGGGACGGTGACACCATGGGCGCGGACGTTCTCGAGCAAAGGCAGTTCAGCGGCGACCTGGTCACGGTGCTGCGCGAACTAGACGCGTTCGTGCCTACGCTCGTCCATTCCCACCCCGTTTCCGACTCCGCCCTTCGGGAACGGAACGCCACGGACTTCCCGATCATCGCCATTCGCGAGCTGCTGTTGAACGCCGTCATGCACAGAACGTACGAATCGAACGCACCCGTGCACCTGTACTGGTTCACGGACCGCATCGAGATACAGAGCCCGGGCGGGCTGTACGGCATGGCATCTCCAGAGAATTTCCCGTCACGAACCGACTATCGAAATCCCGTGGTCGCGGAAGCCATGGCGACACTCGGTTACGTGAACCGTTTCGGCCGCGGCGTCGTCAGGGCGCAGGAGGCCCTCTTGCAGAACGGCAATCCGCCTGCGGCATTCGAACTGGCCGATCCTGCGAGCGTCCTGTCGGTGATCCCGTCCAAGACGACATGAAGGCCATCGCCTTTTTCAACAACAAGGGCGGCGTCGGCAAGACGACACTCGTCTATCACCTGGCGTGGATGTATGCGGAACTCGGCGCGTCGGTCGTCGCCGCGGACCTGGACCCACAGGCGAATCTGACCACGATGTTCCTGTCCGAGGATCGTCTGCTGGAACTGTGGCCCGAGGGGACCCACGAACGCAGCATACTTGGTTCCGTTGCCCCGATACTGCGCGGCATCGGCGACCTCGCCGAACCGCATGTCGAAGAAGTCGCCCTCAATCTCGGGCTGGTGGTCGGGGACCTCGGGCTCTCGCGTTTCGAGGCCCGGCTGTCATCCGCATGGCCAGACTGCATGAACCAGGACGAGGCGGCATTTCGGGCCGAGTCGGCTTTCCACCGAGTGATCGCCCGGGCAGCGCACCAGCGCGAAGCCGACATCGTCCTGGTCGATGTGGGTCCCAACCTGGGCGCCATCAACCGGGCAGCCATCATCGCCGCCAACCATGTCGTTTTCCCGCTGGCGCCCGACCTGTTCTCCCTCCAGGGCCTGCGGAACATCGGCCCGACGCTCAACGACTGGCGCGAGCAATGGCAGGATCGTCTGGAACGGCGGCCCGGCGGAACGGATCTCGATCTGCCGGATGCGAACATGGAACCCGCCGGGTATGTCGTGATGCAGCACGCCGTACGGGCCGCCCGGCCGGTACGCGCCTACCAGAAGTGGATGCGGCGTATTCCTGGCGTCTATCACAAGGCGATCCTCGGAGCAGAGGCGCCGAACGTCGCGTCCACCGAGGGGGACGACGAATGCCTGGCCACTCTAAAGCACTATCGAAGCCTGTTGGCAATGGCACAGGAGGCCCGCAAGCCGGCGTTCTTCCTGAGGCCGGCCGACGGTGCGATCGGTGGGCATCTCCAGGCCGTACAGGACTGCCACGAAGACTTCGCCGCGCTAGCGTCCGCCATCGCCGAGCGGTGTGACGTGATTTGGTAGGGGTGTCGCGACCATGCCGCCACCAGGGCGGCGTGCCGACCGGATCAGTCGCCGAGCGCCCTGCGTGTCCGGAGTTCCTCGAGAATCTCGGCGTGCCGGCGCTCACTCAACCGGTACATGCCCATGAAGCTCACGCCCACCGCGATGATCACCCAGAAGAGCGGGCCGGACAGGAACAGGAGGCCGTTGAGCGCTTCCGCGGGCACTTCACCCACGACGGCATTCTTCGGAAACGCGATCACGTCCAGCCCGAAGCCCGCGATCAAGCCGCCGACCCCCGACGTGGCCTTCATCGCGAACGTGCGTATGGAGAAGACGACCCCTTCGGACCGATGTCCGGTCCGGTACTCGTGGTCGTCGGCGACATCGACGAGCTGCGAGTCGATCACGATCGGGAGCAGCGCCCCCGGCACGTAGCTGAGCGTGAGCGGAGCGAACAGCGCGGGCAGCAGCCACGGCGAGTCGTTGGCCGGAAAGAGGTCGACCATGCGCAGGACGTACGGCAACCCGACCAGGAAGGCGCTCAGGCTGCAGGACCAGATCAAGGTCCACTTCTTGTCCAGCCGCTTGGTCAACCAGGCCGCCAACGGAATGGCCACGAGGATTCCCGGCAGGGTCACGAAGCGCTGTATGGTCAACTGCTCCGTCGATATCTCGAAGACGTAGATGTACGTGTAGGTCGAGACCACGGCGATAATGCCGAAGGAGGCCGCCAGCACGAGCCAGCTCACGCAGACCGACAGGTAGGAACGGTTGGTGAGCAGGTTCCGCAGTTCGCCCAGGTACGCGCGCACGCGGATCTGGCGCGCGGGGTTCGGGTGCAGGTATGGAATCTGGTCCCGTGTGCCGAAGACGCACACCATCAGGGACGCGACGATGATCACCGCCCCCGACGCGGCGAGTAACGGGTAGCGGCTCTCGTTGAGCAACCCGTTGCTGTACCCCTCGGTCGACGGGAAGACCACCAGCAGCAGGAGCACGCCGAACGCGACGCCGCCCCCCATCCCCGTGACCGCGTTGTACCCGAAGATCGAGGTGCGCTCGTGGTAGTCCTCGGTCAGCTCGGCGCCGAGGGCGGCGTGGGGCACCGTGTAGAAGGTCTTGGCGACGCGTACCAGGATCATGAAGAGCAGGAACCAGGCGAACAACCCGGCCTCCGAGAGACCGTCCGGCGGCTGGTACAGGCAGTAGAAGGCGATCGCGAGCGGGAACGCCGAGAGGAACATCAGGGGGTGCCGGCGGCCCCAACGGCTCCGGAACTGGTCGGAGAAGGCGCCGACGATCGGGTCCGAGATCCCGTCGACGACACTCGCGATGAGGAACACCACCCCGCACAGGCTCGCGGAGAGGCCGAGCACCTGGTTGTAGAAGAGCATCGTCGCGAAGCTGGCCGCGCCCACCACGGCCTCTTCGAGCGCGCCCGAGGAGAAAGCGAGCTTGGTGCGGAGCGCGAGGCGTCGCGACCGTTCGATCATCGCGGGAGCCGGGACAGGCGCCGCACGGCGCGCCCGTTCAGGTATCCAGGGCGGCCAGCACCTTCGGCGGCGACATCGGCAGGTCCCTGAGGCGCAGGCCGACGGCGTCGTGGATGGCGTTGGCGACCGCGGCCATCGGCGGTGCGATCGGCACTTCGCCGACCCCCCGGACCCCGTGCGGGTGCGCGTCGTTCGGCACTTCGACCACCACCGTGTCGATCATCGGCAGGTCCGACGCGACGGGAATGCGGTAGTCCAGGAAGCCCGGGTTCTCGAGCCTGCCCGAGTCGTCGAAGATGTACTCCTCGTTGAGGGCCCAGCCGATGCCCTGGGCGACGCCGCCCTGCATCTGCCCCTCGACGTAACCCGGGTGGATCGCGCGGCCGGCGTCCTGCACCGCGGTGTAGCGGACGACTTCCACGCGGCCGGTCTCGGTGTCCACTTCCACGTCGCACACGTGGGTCGCGAACGCCGGTGCGGCGCCCTGGGCGTTCACCGACACCTGCGCCGCGATCGGGCCGCCCGTGCGGGCCGCCTGCGCCGCGAGTTCCGCGAGGGAGAGCGGCTCGAAGTCCCCCGCGTTGGAACCCGCGGGGTGGGCATGACCGTCCTTCCAGTCCACGGCCTCGGAGTCGATGTCCCAGAGGATCGCGGCCCGTTCGCGCAGTTGCGCCACGACGCGCTCCGTGGCCTCCGAGACCGCGGTGCCGGCGGAGAACGTCACGCGGCTGCCGCCGGTCGACGCGCTGAAGCCGATCGTGTTGGTGTCGCCGACCTGGGCGCTGACGTTGCGGTAATGAATGCCGAGGGTCTCGGCGACGATGTTCACCATGGACGCGCGTGAGCCGCCGATGTCCGGGTGTCCCGTCGTGACCGCGACCGTGCCGTCCTCGTTGACGTTCACGTGCGCGCTCGACTCGCCGCCGACGTTGAACCAGAAGCCGCTCGCGACGCCGCGTCCCTGGCGGCCGTTCTTCTTGCTGGCGCTGTAGTGCGGGTGCGCCCTGGCGGCCTCGAGCGTCTCCTCGTAACCGATCCTTCGGTAGGTGGGGCCGTACGCCGCCCGCGTCCCCTCCCGCGCCGCGTTCTCGAGTCGGAAGTCGATGGGATCGATCTCGAGCTCGCGCGCGAGTTCGTCGATCACCGATTCGACCCCGAAAGCCGCGATGGGCGAACCTGGTGCGCGATACGCGTTGCATTTCGGCCGATTCGCAACGACGTCGTAGCCCACGACCCGGACGTTGTCGATGGCGTAGGGGGCAAACGCACAGTTCGAGGCCGCCCGCACCGGCGAGCCGGGGAACGCGCCCGCCTGGAAGCGGAAGGTCGCGTCCGCAGCGACGATGCGCCCGTCGCGCCGGGCGCCGATCTTCACCGTGTTCGACGAACCCGAGGTTGGGCCGGTCGCGCGGAAGACCTCCTCGCGGGTCATCACCATCTTCACCGGCGCGCCGGCCTTGTGCGACAGGACGTAGGCCAGCGGCTCGAGATAGACGATCGTCTTGCCGCCGAAGCCGCCGCCGATCTCCGCCGGGATAGCACGGATGTCGGAAAGCCTCGCGCCGGTCATCCTGGCGGTGGCGTTCCTGACCATGAACTGGCCCTGGCTGGAACTCCAGATGGTCGCCCGCCCGTCGGCCGCGACGCTGACAAGACAGGCGTGCGGTTCGATGTAACCCTGGTGCACCGGCTTCGTCCTGAAGTGCCGCTCGATGACGACGTCCGCCTCGGCGAACCCGTCGTCGATGTCGCCGAGCGTGATCGTCATGCGGCTCGCGACGTTGGTCGGCGCATCTGGCGCCGAGTCGTCGCCGGCGGTGCGCAGGAAGTCGTGGAGCACGGGCGCGTCGGGCTGCATCGCCTCTTCGACGTCGAGGACCCAGGGGAGCGGCTCGTACTCGACTTCGATCAGTTCCAATGCCGCCTCGGCGGCCTCCGGCGTCGTCGCGGCGACCGCCGCCACCGCGTGTCCGGCGTACAGGGCCTTGTCGCGGGCCATGACGTTCCGGCTCACGAAGCGCAGATCCGCGGGACCGACCATCACGGGCGTATCGAGGGGGAAGTGCACGAGGTCGTCGCCGGTCATCACGGCCTTCACGCCGGGCGCCGCGGCGGCCCGGGCGGTATCTATCGACCTGATGCGCGCGTGCGGGTGCGGGCTTCGCACCACCTTGCCCCACAGCATGCCGGGCTGGGCGAAGTCCGCGCCGAACGTCGCGCGGCCGGTGACCTTGTCTTCGCCGTCCGGGCGGATGGTGTTCTTGCCGATCCAACGGTTGTTGGTTTCTTCGCCCACGATCGTCCCCCGCGCACCAGGTTGTTCGAGTCGGTGTGGTCCGCGCCCCGCCAGCCACCGACCGTGGCTGGCTGTGCAAGGCACGGACGCGCCGTCACCGTAGCCGACGGACCGGAACCGGTCAAACCGAGATCCGGATGTCGTCGAACGGGGTGCTTCGACGTGTGGGCACTGCGTTGTTCGGCAAACCGGCGAGCCGCCCTTACATTTTGCCCTCCGCAGCCCATCCGGGATTATCGGGCCCTGTGTGTCGAATAGCGTCCCCGCACAAGCCCCGGGCATGCAGCAGGACTTCAAGAGACCTTGACTGACGCTCCTGAGCGCCAATTGCGCAAGTTTTCTGCAGAAAATGCGGGCTATACTCCGAGCCGTGGGGACGGCCCGAAGATTCTGGAGGCCTTCTGGCGTGAGCGACGATCGGATTGAAGAAGCGGATGCGCTGATCGCATTCGGCGCGAGCAATGTCTGGTCCTACCGAGACAGGGTGCACCTCTCTTTGCAGGCCACAAGACTGTCGAACAAACACATAGCACGATGCGTAAAGACCGCCGGCGACGGACACGCACGTGTCCTTCCGGTGGCCGGCATCTTCGGAGCGAATGCGTCGGGCAAGTCGACCGCATTGAAAGCCATGGCCGACATGGCGCACCTCGTCCGCCAGTCCTTCAGACAGGCCGCCCCGGGTGGGGGCGTGCAGCGAGTCCCTTTCCTGCTGGACGGTGAGAGCGACCGCAAACCCTCGTCCTACCAAGTCGAGGTGGTCGTGGACGGTGTCGCGTGGCTGTACGGCTTCGACGTCGACAGCGAACGCGTCTTGAAGGAGTACGCCTACCACTATCCCAAGCGGCGGCAACGCCTCCTCTTCGAGCGTGATGGCAAGGAAGTCCGGTTCGGTTCGCCGCTTCGCCCGATCGGTAGAGCCGTCGTCCCTCTCCTGGTGGAAAACGCCCTGCTGCTCTCGATCATGGGCAAGATGGACGAGGGCTTGCTCTCACCCCTCTCTCGATGGTTCGACTCGAACTTGATGCTGGCGGACTCGGAAAACCGGCAGAGACGAAGCGCGTTTACCGCGATACTGGCCGAGACCTCCGACTCCAGACGACGCATACTGGACTTGATCCGCGCGGCCGATCTGGGCGTGACCGGTCTCGACCTAGTGATGCCGGATGCCGATGTGCTCGAGCGATTGAGGCGGGCCTTGCGCATGTTCCGTCGGGAATTGGGCGAAGACTCCGCCGAGCCGACGGAAGACGCGCTTTTGAATGAGGCGCTCCAGGCAGTCCAACTCTCGCACCGGATCGCGGACGGCAATCGGTCGCTGGAGCCACAGTACGAATCCCTGGGCACACAGGTCTGGGTCAGCCTGGTTGGCACCCTGCTCCGTGCGCTCGACCGTGGTCGGGTGTTGCTGATAGATGAACTCGATGCGAGCCTGCACCCCCTGCTGGTCGATCGCCTGGTGGGACTCTTCCAGAACCCGCGCACGAATCCGCGCTGCGCCCAGTTGATCTTCAATTCCCACGACGTTGCGCTCCTCGACTCGTCCTCGCAGGACGCCGCGCCGCTCCGGCTCGGTCGAGACCAGATCTGGCTCACCGAGAAGGACGAACGGGGTTCAACGGCCCTCTATTCGCTGGCCGACTTCCGCACACGGAAAGGCGAGGCCATCGCCCGGCGCTATCTGCGCGGACGCTACGGCGCCATCCCCGAGCTCGACCCCTCCTCGTTTCATCGTGCCGCTCGCGCAAGCGACGATGCACCGGTGTAGAGCAGCCGAAACGCACCCGGTTACGCTCTGATGGTAAGTGGCACCGAGAGGGCGAAGCGGGCGGGACGACGACGTGTCGCCCACAAGGAGCCGCGGCGGGTAATCCGCGTTCACGCGGAGGGAGAGGTGACCGAACCGGAGTACCTGAAGCTCATGAAAGGGCGCGAGGTCAGGATCGACTTCGGTCCCAGTGGCTTTGACCCAGGTTCGTTGGTTCGACATGCCCGAAACGATCACAAGGGGCGCTCGGCGGCGGGCGACTTCGACGAGGTCTGGTGTGTGTTCGATCGTGACCAACACCCGCATATCGAGAACGCCATCGACGAGGCGCGTGCTGTGGGCGTAGAAGTCGCCGTATCCAACCCCTGCGTCGAAGTCTGGCTCATCCTCCACGTCGAAGACCGTACCGCGTACATCGACCGCAAGGAGGCCCAGAACCGATGCACAGAGCTCGGTCTCACGGATGGCAAGTCGATCCGGGATACGGGGGCGACACGGTTGCGTGACGGGTACGACGAGGCCAAGGGGCGAGCCCAAGCCCTGCGATACTCCCACCTGCAACACGGAGACCCATCCTGGGCCAATCCAAGCTCTGGCCTTTGGCGCTTGGTCGACCGACTTCGTTGACAACTCCGGTCGTGTGGCAGAGCGGACCGCACGGCGTCCAGAACTCGTTTGGCATCATGGGCCGTAGCCCTCGGGCAGACGCATGCGACGAGCTGCTTGCCGGCCGGAGAGACAGCGCCTACCCGGCCGGCCAGAATTCCTTGCGTGCTTGCTCTCCAGGATGAGGACAGATGAACAAGTGTGCACCGGTACTTCCGGCCGCCGGGCACGCTGGCCAAAGCGCCAGCGCTGGGTCCTACCCAAGTAGGCCAGGCAACGCAGGCATGCCCGTCGAAACGGCGGCGCTGTTCCGCACCGGGCATCGTCGTATGTCGCGAAACAGGCGTCGAGTCGACCCGACCTGATGATTCCCTTACGCTCCCGACACGCCGCAGGAGACCCGCATGAACCAGGAGCCCTACCTGCTGATCACCGCCGACACGCACGCCGGCGGTAACCACGCCCAGTACCGCGAGTACCTCGATCCCGCCTACCGCGAACGTTTCGACGAGTGGCGCGGCGGCTACCGGAACCCGTCCCAGGAGCACTTCGGCACGCGCAAGATGCGCAACTGGGACCTCGCGATCCGCACCCGCGACCAGAACAGCCAGGGCGTGGTGGGCGAGGTCGTCTTCCCGAACACCGTGCCGCCGTTCTTCAAGAAAAGCGTCGTCACGGCGCAACCGCCGACCCCTGACCACTACGAACTCGCACTCGCCGGCATCCGCGCGCACAACCGCTGGCTCAAGGACTTCTGCGCGGAGGACCCCGACCGCCGGGCCGGCATCGGCCTGATCCTGCCGAACGATCTCGACGAGGCGGTCAAGGACATCGAGTACATCGCGGAAGCAGGACTCCGCGGCGGCGTGCTGCTGCCGCTCATACCGCCCGATTGCACCTGGCTTACGCCGCTGTACGATCCGGCGTGGGACCGGGTGCTGGCCGCCATCCAGGATCACGATCTCGTCATCAACCAGCACTCCGGGCAGGGCTCCCCCGACTACGGGTCCGGCCCGGTGCCGGAAGCGCTGTGGATCTCCGAGGTCACGTTCTACTGCCAGGCGGGCTGGCGGCACCTGCTGATGAGCGGCGCCTACGAGAAGTTCCCGCGGCTCCGGTACATCCTCACGGAGTCGGGCTGCGCGTGGGTCGGCCCGGCCCTCCAGCAGCTCGACCGCATCCACATGGGCTTCAAGGCCGGCGGCATCGGCGAGATGAACTACGGGGACATGGAGTGGGTGCTGAAGGAGCCCCCGAGCGCCTACGCGGCGCGCAACTGCTACTACGGCGCGAGCTTCCCGAGCGCCGCGGACCTCGGGGGGATCGACGCGATCGGCGAGGGTCACGTGCTGTGGGGCAACGACTACCCCCATCGCGAGGGCACGTTCCCCTACAACACCGAGTCGCTGCGCCTGACGTTCGGGGGCATGCCGGACGCGCGGCGCCGCAGGATCCTCGGGCTCAACGCCGCCGACCTGTACGGCTTCGACGTCGACAGGCTCATGCCCCTCGCCCGCGAGCATGGCCCGACGCCGGCGCAGGTGGAGACGCCGCTGCCGCGCGACGAGATTCCCCGGGACTCGGGGTGCTACCTCTTCGCCAGCGCACTGTACGGGACGTAGCCGTGGGCATGCCGAGCGGTATCGGGATCGTCGATACGATGATCGGGTTCCCGGCCGAGGACTTCCGCCAGTACGACTTCATCCGCAAGCAGCTCCGGGAAGGCTCGAAAGACGCCGACTTCCCGGTCGAGTATCTCTTCAAGCACGTGCCCAAGGAGCTGTACGGCGCCGCCGACCCCATCTCGATCACGCTGCACGAGATGGACCGTTTCGGCATCGAGGTCGGCGTCATCGGCGTCGGCGGCGAGGTGAGCCGCAAGGCCCTGGCCGACCACCCGGACCGCTTTGTCGGGCAGGGGTCCGTGGATCCCAACCGGAGCACGGAGGGCATCCGCGACATGGTGCGCCAGTACGAGGAGTTCGGCGTGCGCTCGTTCGGCGCCTTCAACGCGGGATACAACCCCCAGGTCGGCATCGCGGACCCGCTGATGTACCCGATCTACGCCAAGTGCGTGGAACTCGGCGTGCCGATCTTCGCCTGCGCCGGCGTGCCGGGGCCGCGCTTTCCGATGTGGCCGCAGGAGGTGCGCCTGATCGACCAGGTGATGTACGACTTTCCGGAACTCGTGTTCGTCACGCGCCACGGCTGCGAGCCGTGGGAAGACCTCGCCGTCAAGCTCATGCTCAAATGGCCGAACCTCTATTACTCGACGACGGCCTTCGCGCCGAAGCACTATCCCCAGGCGGTCGTCGATTACGCGAACACGCGCGGGGCCGACAAGGTCCTCTACGGCGGCTACTTCCCGATGGGGCTCTCCCTCGAGCGCATCATGGGCGACATGCGGAACCTGGACCTCAAGGAGGAGGTCTGGCCGAAGTTCCTGCGCGACAACGCGAGTCGGCCGGTCATCGCCCCACCGCCACATGACGAGGTTCAGATCCCGCTCACTGGCACCGGCCGCGAAGCTGCGCACGAGCACGCCCCAGTAACCCTCCGCCATCAGCCGGTCCGCCAGACGCTGCGACGCGGCAACCGACCCTTCGAGCATGTCCGCTTCCCAGGTGGGGCAAACCAGGTCGGCTTCCGTCGCCCCGGTCGCACGCAACAGCGCCGGGTCTGCCGCATCGAACACGGGCTCTGCATCGACCTCGTAGGCGCAGAGCGTCAGCGGCTGCATCGGTCTCCCAAGCGGCTGCGCTTCCCGTATCGCCGTGAGCGGGGAGAGCGAACAGTAGAGCGCCGCGACCCCGGGCCTGTTGAAACGCCCGCCGTACCGCCTTGCTCCCTCGCCCGACAACGGCGTCCAGGCCCATTGGGGGTTGTGGGCCCGGTACACGGTCCCGCGAAAACGCATCCTGACAAACCGCCGTCAGGCGTACCCCCCTGCCGCGACCCGATCCAGGTACGCGCGCACGTGCTCGCCCTTCCCTTCCCGCACCAGCAGGTCCGGTGTCGCCCCCCCAAAGCCGGGAAGTCGTGCACTGCGGAACCACGCGTAGGCCGCGATCGGTGAGTCCATTTCTGGCTCGATACGGTTCAGGATCTCCAGCATCTGGCGTAGCCGCACCTGGGACTTGCGTGCACGAATCCGCGACGTGCGCGTGAACGCGTCCTTGCCGAGCCCCAGGGTGTCGGCGATCTCGCGCCTGGTGGTGCGGAGCTCATCCGCGATCAGCGCAGGGGAGAAGACCTGATCCTCAACCAGTTTGTTTAGCTGCATTGGGCCTAAACCACACGATTCGTGACGCATTATGGTGTGACAAATCACGTTCCGACCAGCGGAATGGAGCGAGGGGCCCCGCCGAGACCGCCCTGCCGGCGCAACGCCAACCTACCGTCTCCTGATGAACCCGAAGTACACGTACACCCCACCGAGGACGGCCACCACCACCATCCCAAGGTTGCCAAGCATGGGACGTACCTGCAGCCCCAGGAACAGGGCGAACGAAAAGGCGATGTAAAGGCCGGCGATGACGGCCGCGTGAAGCAGCACCCTCCACACGATGCGCGCCGCTTCTGCTCTCATGATCGTCTCCTCCCGTGACTTCCGCCGGGTACGAGACTTCGCCAGGCGAGTTGCGCACGCCGGACACTAGAACTGCCGTTCGGCAGGCCTTCGAACGAGACGGCATCGAGTCTAATGCCGCGGGATGGCGCTTTTTCGGAGTGCGCCGTTGCCCGAACGCAGGCGCTGTCCGGCTACCGCGGCCGGGCAAGCGGCTCCTTACCGCTGCCAGGCCGGGCTCGAGTCCTTCATGAAGCGCAGCATCATGAGCATGCGCGCCCGGTCCACGCCGCCGGACGGCTCGGAGAGGACGCTCTCGTACCAGAGGTACTCGGTCCTCGGCGTCTCGCCGACCGCGAGGACCCGTCCGCGCACCTCGTAGTCGTGTTCCACGAAACAGGGCCCGGCGAGGTGCTCGATCTCGATGGCCCCGTAGAGGCCGACCCCGAGGTCGGGCCAGTCCTGCAGCATCGTGTTGTGATAGGCCGTGAGCGCGCTCACGAGCATGCTCGGCGGCAGCACCCGCTCGCCGTACCGGTCCGGCGCGACGTACTCGTCGAAGGGCTCGACGATGACGTCGAGACGGCGGGCGAGGACCTCCTCCTCTACGCGTACCGGGATACCCCCCATCTCGTGCTCGCCATGGAAGTCCCGGAAGATGCGCAGGTCCCGCGGCTCGGGCACGTTCGCGGCCCGTTCCGCCAGGGGCGTGTTCGCCGCCGGGCGCCCGACCCAGGCCGTGCCCTCGGCAACGCGGCGTCCGTCCTCCGTGTCCATCCACGTCGGTAGCTGTTCCCCAACGTCCCCGGACCCGGGCCGGCGAGCGAAGCACTGCACCGCTTCGAGGTCCGTCGTCGCGTACTTGAAGTAAAGCGAGAGCCCCCCTTTCGACCACCACTCCGGGCCAAGCACCGCGATCAGGAGCGGCGGGAACTGCTCCATGTGCAGCGAACCGGCCACGGTGCCGCCGCGCAGGCCAAGCTTCTGCGCAACCGCGTCGTTGTGTATGGAGTTGGGGAGATCCTGCTCGATGTTGCGCGGGCTGCGTAGCGGACCGGCAACGGCCCCATCCGCGGCCGGCAGCACGTCGAAGGGGATCTGGATGGCGTCGAGTGCCTGCGCCATGAAACGCTCCTCATTGGGGAAGGCGGCATACTACTGTGCGGGACGCCGGCGCTCCACCGCGCGGGTCAGATAGCCCGGTGCGCGCCCCGACGCACGAGACGCGCGCGGCCCTTCGCGCCCGTGACGCGGCCGTCCTCCTGGACCACGTCACCCCGCGAGATCGTCCACTTCGGCCAGCCCCGGACCTCGAAACCGTCGTATGGCGAATAGTCCGAACGGCTGTACATGGATGCGCCGTCGATGACGCGGACTCGGTCGTCGTCCCATACGACGAGGTCGGCATCCGCGCCCACCGCGATCGTGCCCTTGCGCGGGTAGAGCCCGAAGAGCTTCGCGGGATTCGTGGCCGTCACCGCGACGAACCGCTCGACGGTGATGCGCCCGGTGAGCACGCCCGCCGCGTACAGCATCGGCAGGCACGTCTCGAGGTCGGCGACGCCCTGGCGGAGGTTCGTGGCATCGAAGGCCGGGTCGAGTTTCTCGGCCAGCATCCAGGGCGCGTGGTCCGTGGCGAGCGTATCGACGTTGCCGAAGGCGAGGCCTGCCCAGAGCGCGTCCACGTCAGACCGGTCGCGCAGGGGCGGCGCGCCGGCGTACTTCGCCGCGTCCTCCTCATCGAACCGGTGGCGGCTGAGATGCAGGTAGATCGGCCGCGTCTCGACGTAAACAGGCACGCCGCGGCGCCGCCCGTCATGACAGGCCTCGAGCGCCCGGGCGCTCGCGAGGTGGACGATGTAGCTCGGACACCCCGTCGTCTCGGCGAAGCCGACGGCCCGGTGGGTGGCCACCACCTCCGACTGCACCGGCCGCGCGTCGGGAAAGAACTGCGGGTGCGTCTTGCCGGCCTCCCGGAGCATGGTGCAGCAGCAGTCCATGATGGCGGCGTCCTCGCAGTGGATGAGCGCGATGCCGCCGTGGTCCTTCGCGATCCGCATCGCGGTCAGGAACTCCCGCACGTGCCGGTCGAAGTGGTTGAAGGACAGGAAGAACTTGATGGACGTGTGGCCCGCTTCGTGGAGTGGGGCGATGCAGGCCAGGTTCTCTTCCGTCGCCCGCATGAGCACCGGGTGGAGGAAGTAGTCGGTCACGGCGAGGGCGCGGGCGTCGGCGTCGTCCTGCTCGATGGCGTCCGCGATGGTGCCGTCCCGGGGCGGGAAACTCATGTTGCCGACCGTGGTGATGCCCCCCGCCAGGGCGGCCTGCGTGCCGGACTCGAAGTCGTCCGACCAGTGCCAGTCCGGGTCGCCGCGGATCGGGTCCGTCAGGTGTACGTGGGCATCCACGCCGCCCGGGGTCACCACGCGGCCGGTCGCGTCGATCTCCGTCCCGCCGGTCCCGGTGGTCATCGCGCCGCCGAGTTGCACGATCACGCCATCGCGAACGCCCACGTCGACGACGGCACGGCCACCGACCGTGACCACGTCGCCGCCACGTACGATCAGGTCCATCGAAGCGCTCATCGCCCCGGGGCCTCAGGCCTGCCCCGCCACCACCTCCGCGACCTTGCTGTAGATCGTGTAGCCCGCGAACGCGATGTACATGGCCGAGGCGAGCACCATGAAGAAAATGTTGATCCAGCCCGGCCGCGCGGACTCCGGCAGGTAACGGAGGTTCATGTACAGCACCATCGGGACGTAGATCGCCATGACGAAGCCGCTCATGAGGGCGGCGATGAACAGGAAATCGAGGCCGGCGATGTCGTACCTGCCGAAGAACCAGACGCTGAAGATACCGATGCCCATGGTCGTGCCGACCAGCACCAGGTACCACTGCTCGAGCTGCAGCCAGCGCCCGAACTTGAAATTCGTGTGCAGCAGGTCGGCGAAGATCCGGCTGCCGCCGTCCACGCCGCCGAGCTGGGTACTGAAGAGCGCGGCCATGCCGACGACGAGGAACAGATACCGGCCGAAGGTACCCATGCTCTGTTCGAGGATCGAGGCGAGGTCCCACACCAGGCTCGCCCGGTCCGGCACCAGCCCGATGGGATGCAGGACCGCCAGGGCGCCGAAGACGAACAGGAACATGGTGAAGCTGCCGAGCAGCCAGAAGAACAACGTCTGGTCGACCACCACGTAGCGGAACCAGTCCTTGAAGCGGCGCCTGTTCTCCGCCGTGTCGGCATACAGGTAGCCCGTGTCCCGCTCCTTGATCTCATGCTTGTGGACCGCGCTCATGAGCGATGGGATGCGGGCTCCCATGCCGACGTCCTTCTCGCGCAGGTAGTAGGCGTAGTAGAGGTTGCAGAGCCCGCCCGTGCCGCCGAACACGACAGC
>VXNE01000527.1 GCA_009840715.1 Gammaproteobacteria bacterium | reverse complement strand
AGTTCTCTCCGCGTTACCGCGGTTACGTGCTGTTCGTCCTGATGGGCGTGAACCTCTTCAACTTCGGGGACCGCGCGATCCTCGGCGTGCTCATCCAGCCCATCAAGGAGGAGCTCGGCGCCAGCGACACCGAGATGGGCATCCTGACGGGCCTCGCGTTCGCGGTCTTCTACGCCGTCTGCGGATTTCCCATCGCGCGCCTGGCCGACCGGGGTCTGCGGGTGCGCGTCATCGCCTGGGCGATGGCGATCTGGAGCCTCATGACCGCGGTGTCGGGGTTGGCCGGCGCCTACTGGCACCTGCTGCTGGCCCGCATCGGGGTCGGCATCGGCGAGGCCGGGGGCAGTCCGCCTTCCCAGGCGCTGCTGGCGGACTACTTCCCCATCGAACAGCGCGCGCGGGCCATCGCCGTGTTCGTCGCGGGCGCCCACATCGGCATCTTCCTCGGGACGCTGCTCGCCGGCTACATCGGGCACGAGTACGGCTGGCGCACGGCCTTCATCGTGCTCGGGCTTCCCGGGGTGGCCTTCGCCCTGCTGGTCCGCTACACCGTGGCCGAGGCGCCGCCGCGGGGGCGCGTCGAAAGCCTGGCCTCGCCCCTGCGCAGCGGGTCCATGTGGCAGGCCACGCGGCACCTGTTCGAGGGACGCGCGTTCCGTCACCTGATGATCGCCGTCGGCATCCTGTGGTTCAGCAACGTGGGCGCCGGCCAGTGGCACGCCCCGTTCCTGCAACGTTCCCATGAACTCTCCCTGAAGGAAGTGGGCTTCCTGCTGAGCCTGCTGAGCATCCCGAACCTGATCGCCGTCATGGTCGGGGGCTACATCGCGGACCGGCTGTCGAAACGCAACCCCGCCTGGCAGGTGTACGTCCCTCTCCTCGGGACGCTGATCTCGATTCCCTTCCTGCTGGGCTTCTACCTGGCGCCCACCTGGCAGCTCGCCTTCGCCTCGGCGGTCCTCGCGATGCTTGCCGCGGGCGTTTTCGCGGGGGTCCTGCTGGCGGCCGTGCAGGGCCTCGTCGGTCCGCACGCCCGGGCGCTCGCGGGCGCGATCCTGATGTTCTCCTCCAACCTGATCGGCGTCGGGCTCGGCCCGTTCGCCGTAGGCGCGCTGTCGGACCTGCTGGCCCCGGCCTTCGGCGACGAGTCCCTCCGGTGGGCGCTGGTGGTGATGAAGGCGCTGCCGCTGCTGGCCGTCTGGCACATGTGGCTGGCGGCCCGCGTGTTCACCGAGGAACTGCGGGAGGCTCCTCCCACCGCGGCGCAGCCGTGACCTGGCGTACGGGCACCCTGTTCGCGGCGCTATCGCTGGCGGCCGCGCCGGCGGCCGCGGCAGAGGCCCTGGTCGCGGTGGCCACCAACTTTGCCGGCGCGATGGCCGAACTCGAAGCCGCCTTCGAGCGCGACAGTCCGCACCGCATCCGCGTGTCCACCGGAGCGACCGGCACGCTCTACGCCCAGGCGACCCACGGCGCGCCGTACGACATCCTGATGGCGGCCGACCGCACCCGTCCGGAACGACTGGAGGCGGTCGGCCTCGCCGTGCCCGGGTCGCGACGTACGTACGCCGTCGGGCGCCTCGTGCTCTGGAGCGCGGAGCCGGAACGCGTTGCAGGGGACGGAGTCGATACGCTGCGCGCGGCAGATTTCCGCAGGCTCGCCATCGCCAACCCCGAACTGGCGCCGTACGGGTCCGCGGCGCGGGAAGTTCTGCGCGCGCTGGGGCTCTACGACGCGCTCCGGGACCGCATCGTCATGGGCGAGAACATCGGCCAGGCGCATGCCATGGTGGCCACCGGCAGCGCCGAACTCGGCCTCGTCGCGCTCTCCCAGCTCACGGCCGGCGGTCCCGCGAGCGCCGGCAGCCGGTGGACGGTACCCGAAACGCTGCACGCGCCCGTACGCCAGGACCTCGTGCTGCTGCGCCGGGGCGCGGGCAACGCCGCCGCCCGCGCGTTCCTCGCGTTCCTGGACACACCCGACGCACGGCGCATCCTCGTGGCCGCCGGGTACCGGGTGCCATCGGCTCCGAGCGCAGCGCAATGCACGGAGGCGCGCTGATGGACGCCGGCGCCGTCGGGTTGACCCTGCACCTGGCCGCGGTCACCACCCTGGTCCTCCTGCTCCTGGGGACTCCGCTGGCGTGGTGGCTGGCGACGACGCGCAGCGTCCTGCGGCCCGCTGTGGAAGCCCTGACCGCCCTGCCGCTGGTCCTGCCGCCCACCGTGCTCGGGTTCTACCTCCTGATCCTGCTGAATCCCACCGCGCCGATTGGCGCGTTCTGGGTCGAAGCGACCGGCACGACACTGACGTTCTCGTTCGCGGGGCTCGTCGTGGGTTCCGTGATCTACTCGCTCCCGTTCATGGTGCAGCCGCTCCACGGCGCGTTCGCCGCAGTCGGGCCGGGGCCGCTCGAAGCCGCGGCCAGTCTTCGCGCGCGCCCCCTGGACGCCTTCTTCACCGTGGCGGTCCCGCTATCCGTGCGCGGGTTCGTCACCGCCTGCGTCCTGACGTTCGCACACACGGTGGGCGAGTTCGGGGTCGTGTTGATGATCGGCGGCAACATCCCCGGAGAGACCCGCGTGGTCTCCATCGCCATCTACGAGCACGTGGAGACCCTGCGCTACGCCGACGCCCACGTACTCTCCGCGGCGCTGCTCGGCTTCTCCTTCCTCGTTCTGCTCGCCGTCTACGGCATGAACCGGCGGTTCCCCGTCCGTGCCTTCTGACCTCGACATCGAACTGTCCGTCGCCCTCGGCGACTTCCGGCTCGACGTGGCCGAACGCGTCCCGTTCGCCGGCATCACGGGCGTGTTCGGGCCGAGCGCAAGCGGCAAGAGCACCCTGCTACGCGCGCTCGCGGGGTTCGAACCCGCCCGCGGCCACATCGTCGTGGCCGGGGAGACCTGGCTCGACACCGCGCGCGGGGTCGCGATGCCGCCCTTCCGCCGGCGGTGCGGCTTCCTGTTCCAGGATGCGCGCCTGTTCGCCCATCTCGACGTGGCCGGGAACCTCCGCTACGCGTCCCGGCGCGCCGGCAACGTGGACCCGGCCATCTCGTTCGACGACGTGGTGGGGGCGTTCGATCTCGAACCGCTGCTGCCGCGGCGCGTGGACGCCCTTTCCGGGGGGGAGCGCCAGCGGGTCGCCCTGGCGCGGACGTTGTTGACGCGGCCGACGCTGCTCCTCCTCGACGAACCGCTGGCGGCGCTCGACCTCTACCGCAAGGCCGAGATCCTGCCGTACCTCGAGTCGCTGTCTGCGCGGTTCCACGTTCCGACGCTCTACGTGAGCCACGCCATCGACGAGGTCGCGCGGCTCGCCGACCGTACGCTCGTGCTGACGGACGGGCGCGTCAGGGCATTCGGGCCGACGCCGGCGGTGCTGGAGCGGCTCGACGTCCAGTCCATCGCGGGCCCCCTGGAAGCGAGCGTGGTGATCGAGGCGCGGGTCACCGGGCACGACACGGGCTATCGGCTGACGCGGCTCGATGTCGGGGGCGAGGCCATTTCGCTGCCCGAGGCTTCGCACCTCGATGTGGGCGCCACGGCGCGCCTGCGCATCCGCGCCCGGGACGTGGCGGTGGCCACGGCGCGGCCACGCGCACTCAGCATCCGCAACGTCCTGGAAGGCACCGTGGCGGAACTGGTCACCGATCCCGATTCGCCGTTCGCCGAGGTGCTCGTCGACGTCGGAGGGGAGCACGTGCGCGCGCGCATCACCCGCGCGGCGGCCGACGATCTCGGGCTCGAGACGGGCCAGTCCGTTTTCGCGCTGGTCAAGAGCGTGAGCCTCGACGGATGAGGCCGTAGAATCCGACGGCCTACCACGGACCGATCATGACGGAGGCGCCATGGCCATCAAGAGCATCTTCGCCGCAGTGGAGGCGGTGAAGGAGAACATCGAGAACCTCTCCGTCGAGGAACTCAAGACCGAACTCGCCGCCGGGGAAGATGTCCTCCTGCTGGATATTCGCGAGATCCAGGAGCAGGTGGACCTCGGCACGATCCCCGGCGCGCGGCACGCGCCGCGCGGGATGCTCGAGTTCTGGGCCGACCCGGGGAGTCCCTACTACCGGGACTGGTTCCAGGAGGACCGCCGCACCGTGCTGTTCTGCGCCGCGGGCGGGCGCTCGGCCCTCGCTGTAGCTGCGCTCGCGGACATGGGGTTCAGCAACGTGGCCCACCTCGAATCGGGTTTCGGCGGCTGGCGCGACGCCGGCGAAGAGGTCGAGGACGTCGCCGCCAGGAGCCGTTGGGTGCGGCGCGAGAAACCCTGAGCCCTTATCATCCAGACGTCACGCGTCATCCGGGGAGGACACCATGGCCCATGATCTCGTCATTCGTGGCGGCAACGTCGTCGACGGAACCGGGACACCGCCCTACGAGGCGGACATCGCGATCGACGGCGACCGCATCGTGGAGATCGGCACGGTGTCCCAGGCGGGGAAGGAAGAGATCTCCGCCCGCGGACTGGCCGTCTCCCCGGGTTTCATCGACCTGCACACGCACCTCGACGCCCAGATCGGCTGGGATCCGCAGGTCACCTCCGTCTCCTGGCACGGCGTCACGACCGCGCTCCTCGGCAACTGCGGCGTCACCTTCGCGCCCTGCAAGGCATCCGACCGCGAGTTCCTGGCCGGCATGATGGAAACGGTCGAGGACATCCCCAAGAACGCGATCCTGCACGGCCTCCCGTGGAACTGGGAATCGTATGGCGGCTACCTGGACGCCCTCGAGCAGCTCGGCCCGTCGATCAACATCGCCGGCCTCGTCGGCCACTGCGCGATCCGTTTCTATGTCATGGGCGAACGGGCCGTGGAAGAGCCGGCCACCGAGGACGAGATTCGCCAGATCGCCGAACTGGCCGGGCAATCCGTCGCGGAAGGGGCGGTAGGCTTTTCGACGAACCGGCTGCCACAGCATGTACTGCCCGACGGGCGTTCCATACCCGGGACGTTCGCCCACCGCGACGAGTTGCGCGCCGTTGCACGCGCGGTGGGCGCCCACGGCGGTCTCATGCAGACCGTCTCCGATTTCCGGGAGTTCGACGCGGAACTGGACCTCATCGCGGACGAAGCGCGCATGGCGCGCGGGGCCCTGTTCAGCTCCGCCGTCGAACTTGGCCACGAGCGCCTGAACGAGCGCGTGATGCAGATGCGGGCCGAGGGTCTGAACGTCACGTCCGTGACGGTGCCCCGCAGCGGCGGTGGGGTCGGCGGCCTGTCGACGGACAGGTTCTTCCCCGCCCGCGTCCCGGTCCAGTCCTGGGACGCGTTACGCGATCTTGACCCGGATGCGCGGCTGGCCGCCATCCGCAACCCGGACACGCGCCAGCGCATCGTCGACGAGGTCAAGAAGCTCGACGACGACGTGGCCGAACAGGCGCGGCGCTGGTTCTACCTCGGGGACGGAGCGCGCCCGCATTACACGCGGGGGCTGAACGAGAGCCTGCACCACCTTGCCCAGGCCGCCGGCGAACATCCGGTGGAGACGTTCCTGCGCATCACCGACGAGACCGACGGCCGGGCGCTGTTCCACATGCGCGGCTTCAACGTGGACCTCGAAGCCCTCGAGCAGCTCATCCAGACCGAGTGGGCGATGCCCGGCCTCGGCGACGCCGGCGCGCACGTCAGCCAGATGATCGACTCCGGCTGGAGCACGTTCATCCTGTCGCACTGGCACCGCGACACCGGCGTCTACACGCTGGAGGAGGCCGTGCGGCGCATGACTTCCGTGCCGGCCGGCGTGCTGGGTCTCGACGACCGGGGCGTGCTGGCCGTCGGCAAGCGGGCCGACCTCAACGTATTCGACATCGATGCCGTCGAGGAACGCATGCCCCAGATCGTCCACGACTTCCCCTTCGGCGCGCCGCGCTTCATCCAGCGCGCCGCCGGGTATCACGCCACCGTCTGCAACGGCCAGGTCGTGCTGCGCGACGACGAACTCACGGGGGCACGGGCCGGCCGCGTTCTGCGCAACGGAACTCGGGGTCGTCCATGAAGCGCTGTTTCAGATCTTTCAGCCTCGTCATCGTTACACCTACTCCATCCGCTTCTTTGCCGCCGCGAGCCCGCGGCGGGGCGTCTCTCGGAACGCCGGCGGCGATTCCGGGCTTGCACATCGCACCGCTGTCTCGGATCAGTCGAGGGCCGGCAGAATCACGTCGAGAGCGATGTCCACCCCGCCATCGAGCCCCGCCTGCGATGGCGGAACCGCGTCGCTCTCTCCGGGCGCGAGGCCCGCGGTCTGCACGATGAGCAGGTCGAGATCCGGGACGACAAAGGCGTACTGACCGCCGGACCCGGCCACCGAGATCACCGGGTGGCCGTCGAAATCCTTGAGCCCGAAATGCAACCCGTACCCGGACATGGCGCGCACGGGCGGCACGCCGATCTGAGCGTAGAAGTCCTGCAGAAACGGCCCATCGACGCCGGGTGTGGGGGCCGTCGCCAGTTCGAGCCAGCGCCGCGGTACCACCTGGCGCCTCCCCTGGCTGCCGTGGTTCAGCAGGCAGAAGCCCAGGCGCGCCAGGCCGCGCGGCGAGAGCCACATCTCCGACGGGCCGATCTCCGCGCGCCAGGTTGCGGCGCCCGGAATGGAGACGGTGCGCGGCCATTTGAATTCCCTGATCCCCAGGGGATCCGCAAGCCACTCCCTGGCCGCCTCCGTCAGCGGCCGGCCGATGGCGGTGCGCAGCGTTTCGGCGACCATCTGGCTGTCGCAGGCGCTGTATACCCAGGCCGTGCCGGGGTCCTCCACCACCTCGATGTCATCGCCGAAGAAGAAAGCCACGGGATCGGCCGCACGGCTGAATGCGGTTGCGAAATCCATGTCGTTGCGCCACCCGAGGCCCGACTGCATTGCCATGCAGTGGCGCAGGGTGATCATGCGTTTGCGCGGATCTGACCCGCGCGGCGCGCGACTGCCGTGGTAATCCGCGAGCGGCATGTCGAGAGAGGGCAGCAGGCCCTCCTCCAAGGCGATGCCGACGAGGCACGAGAGCCATTGCTTGGTCACCGAATACACGGGATGCAGGTCGTCCGGCCCGAAGCCGTTGAAATAGCGCTCGAAGAGCAGCCGCCCGTGGCGGACGACGAGCAGGCTGTTCAGCCAGGGGCGCTCTTCGGCGGCCCGCTCCGCGAGGCGTTCGAGCGGGGCGGGATCGATTCCGCGGTCGGCCCGCGGCCCGCTTTCCCAGTCTATTGTCGATGAGTTCATGCGTTGTTCGTTGCGCCTGTGGCCCTCCCGGTGCGCGGCCGACGGCGGGGCGCCCTGCGCGCCCCGTTTCGGTTATCCGCGTGCGCTTGCCCACCCGGCAGGCTGTCTGTGCCCCGGTCGCAGCCATAGAATGGGCAGCCGCCAGTCACATGTAAACCACATGCAACCCGCCTCGCAACGCGACCTGCGGTCAACCTCGCTCTACCGGGAAGTGCACGCCTATTACGACGCCATCTTCGCGCCGGGCAAGGATCGGATCACCGACGGCGCCGACCTCGCCATGCATCCGCGCGGCCGCCTGGCAGGGTTTACGGGCACCCTGTTCAACGATCTCGGAACGGCGCCAAGAACGCGCATATGCCTGGTCGACCTGGAATCCGGCGCCATGCACCGGCTGGACTGTCCCGCCAACAGCGATCGCATGCCACGCTGGTCCCCGGACGGATCGCGCCTCGCCTTCCTGTCCGACCGCACCGAGGCAGGGAACTTCCAGCTATTCGTTACCGATCCCGAAGGCAAGGGCGACGCCCGGGCGACTCCCGCCGCGAACGGCACCGTCGAGTATTTTCACTGGTCGCCCGACGGCCAACGCATCGTCCTGGGTGTCGCCGGCTTCGGCGCCGACCTGCCCGGCGCGCTGGGCGGCGCCACGATCGCGGGCCAGGCCGATGCGCTGCCCGACTGGATGCCGGCCATCGAAACCGCCCACGCCGAGAATCTCTGGCGCCGCCTGTATGTCCACGATACGCGCACCAGCGCGATGCACCTTGCTTCGCCCGAGGGCTTCAACTGCTGGGAAAGCGGCTGGCTCGGCAACGGGCGCCTGTTGGCCGTCGCGAGCGAATCCCACAGCGAGGGATCCTGGTATCGCTGCCGGCTTCTCGCGATCGATCCTGGCACGGGGTCCGCAAGGACGATCCACCAGCCGAATGACCAGATCGGCGTGCCCGCGGCATCGCCCTCCGGCAAGCTGGTGGCGCTGATCGAGGCCGTCAGCAGCGACCGGCTGCTGGTTGCCGGCGCATTGCTGCTGATCGATCCGGAAACCGGCGAAAGGCGGACGGTCGACACCCGCAACGTGGACGTCACGCACCTGGCCTGGCGCGACGACGCCAACCTGGCCTTCGTGGGACATCGCGGTCTCGAAACCGTGGTGGGCGAGTGCCGGGTCGACAGCGGAGCGGTCCGCGAACACTGGGCGGGCACCGAACGCACCACGGGAGCCTGGTATCCGACCGTCTCGCCCTTGCCCGGCGGGGGTTGCGCCGCGATCTGCGAAGGTTACGCGGTGCCGCCCGAACTGGCCGTGCTGGCGGATGGCGAGTACCGGGCCTTCGCCTCCCTGGCCACGGATGCAGCGCGGGCGCCGGACTTCAACCGGGCCGGTGTCGAACCCTTCACCTGGCAGGCCCGCGATGGCCTCGAAATGCAGGGCTGGCTGGTGCGTCCGGAACAAGCCGGCCCTCATCCCCTGGTCATGGACATCCACGGCGGTCCCGTCTGGGCCTGCCGCAACCGCTGGCACGGGCGCCTGCGTGGCACCAAGGTGCTCACGGACCACGGGCATGCGGTGTTCTATCCCAATCCCCGAGGCAGCAGCGGCCGCGGCCAGGCGTTCGCGCGCCTGGTCGTCGGCGACATGGGCGGCGAGGACACCCACGACTACCTGACGGGACTGGATGCGTTGGTGGGGCGCGGCATTGCGGACCCCCAACGCCTGGGCGTCACCGGCATCAGCTACGGCGGCTACGCCTCCGCCTGGCTCGTCACCCAGGACCAACGCTTCGCCGCGGCGGTGCCGATCTCGCCCTGCGCGAACTGGTACTCGCAGCACCGCACGTCCCAGATCCCCCAGTTCGACGAGATGTTCCTGGGCGAGAAGGCCAGCGTTCGCGGCGGCCGCTATTTCGACCGCAGCCCGGTCATGTACGCTGAGCGGGTCACCACCCCGACTCTGACAATCGCCGGAGGCGCGGATCAGTCCACCCCGCCCGGCCAGGCGCTGGAGTTCCACCGCTCGCTGCTCGAGCACGGCGTCGAGTCGGTGCTGGCGATCTACCCGAAAGCGGGCCACGGCGTGCGGGCCTTTCCGGAGGTGGTCGACGCCACCACCCGCTACGTGGGCTGGTTTCTGGATCACCTTGCGTAACGACGGATGTCCGAGAAGCGCCCGATGAGCGGGTCGGTGAGCGCCGGCAAACGTAAACCTGACGATGAGACGTGAAGGAATGATCCGTTTCGAGGGTTTCGTGGATATCGGGGGCTGCAGGCTCCATGCCACCGTGCGCGGCCACGGCCCCACGGTGGTGATGGAACGCGGCGCCGATTGCGGCGGCGTCTTTGGCCCGCTGCTCGACGAGGTCGCGGAGATCGCTTCGGTGGTCTTCTACGATCGCGCCGGCGCCGGCCGTTCGGACCCGACGGCCACCGACTACACCGTGGCGGGCATCACGGCAAACTTGAGGGCGTTGCTCAGGCGCCTGCCGGTGCAGACCCCGGCCATCCTGGCCGGCTGGTCCCTCACCGGTCTGAGTGTCCTGTATCACGCCTGCAAACACCCCGAGGACGTGGCCGGTCTCGTCCTCATCGACAGCACGCCCTACGACTTTTTCGACGACACCTCGCTGGCCGGCCGCCTGGACTTCCTGCGCTTCGGCATACGGCAACTCCTGTTCGGAAGGGGCGATCTCGAACGGTTTCTCCGCAACGGGGCGGGGCCGGCGATCGACGAGTCGTTGCTGGGACCCTATGCAAGGTCGATCGAGAAGGTCCGGCGCAACGAAATCAAGCCCGACAACTTCCGCCGGAGTTGCGCCCTGACCCGGGACGCGGTGGAAGCGGGCCTGCTGCCGGACGTTCCCATCCTGGTGCTGGACGCCGCCGTCAACACCACGGTCAGCGCCCGCCTGGCGAGGCGCAAGCACGCCAACTATCGCCGGATCGTCGAACTGGCGCCCCGGGGACGCCATGTCCTGGTCGAGAACGGCAGCCACATGATGTCCCTCGACCGGCCCGATGCCATCGTGGACGCGGTTCGCGAAGTGGTTGCCGCCACATCGCTCGAGAGTGGTTGACCGGGTTCGTGCCCGCTGCCCGGTGGACTTGAGGCGTTCTTACCCGGCGCCGGGGCGCCAACCTCAGCCGGCTTCGGCCGAAATGTCCTCTGCCAGGCTGTCGTATCGCGCCTGGTCGTACCGGGACGGGTTCTTTCCGTCGTGGTCCCACATGCGGCGCCTGGCCAGTACGAGGTCGCCGAGATAGACGTGGACCGCGAGCACCGGCGCGTCGTTCCTGTACTCGACCGAGTGGATCGCACGCTCGTCGAACCATTCAACGCACGGACCGGTCAGATCCCTGATTCCGGTCAACCGGAGTTGCCCGCCGGGATCGATGGCGAAGAACCGGTGGGTTTCCGTGCCTTCGAGCATGGCCACGGCCGCCGACATGCCATGCTCATGCGGCGGAAACCGCCGCATCGGCGCACCGCGAATGAGGTAGGCCGTCACATCCAGCGCGTGGTGGAGCAACTGCTCGGCCGGACCTTCGCCCTGTTGCGCCCACTCCGGGCGGGGCATCTCGAGCAGTTCCCCCAGCAGCCGTGCAACGGCCTGCTCAGGGTCTGGAAAGGACGCTGCCCGCCGAACCCGTTGAATGAAATCCTGCAACTCGACCACGCAAGAGCTCCGATCCGTGTCAGTGCCAGTTCCGCAAGCCGCGCAGGGTGGCCGAGTAGATTTCCCGCGCGTTTTCGATGAGCGATGCCCGCCATTCCGGCACGGACGGATAGAAACGCTCCATCATCTGCGTTCGTACGCGCACGGCTTCCGGACTGTCTTGATCCCGGCACTCGAACCGCAGCCATTGATCCATGAACAGCGCGCACACCACCGCCTCCAGCGAATAGGTGCCCCATTCGATCACGACGCCACTGGCGGCGACCCCGCGCCGGAGGAGTCGCCGAACGACTTCGGTGACGATCATGCCGCTCGCCTTCGAATAGCGT
Source organism: Gammaproteobacteria bacterium (assembly GCA_009840715.1). Classification (GTDB taxonomy): domain Bacteria; phylum Pseudomonadota; class Gammaproteobacteria; order Pseudomonadales; family Azotimanducaceae; genus VXNE01. The sequence goes on along the minus strand of VXNE01000527.1, from coordinate 3,919 downwards.
TCGTCATTGTGCAGCCGGTGTTCGCCCCACCAGTTGACGGCGAGCGCCCAGGCGTCGCTTGCCGGGTCGGCAAAGGACAGAAAGTGCGGTTTGCCGAACTCGCCGAGCCCCGTATGCCAGTCGATGACGGCCACGACTTCCGCGCGCGCGAGTTCCCCCTCGACGATGTCCTGCAACCGGCGATTCGACCATTGCAGCTCGACGCCGCCGTAGTTCCTGCCGTCCGGGTGGGTGTACTGCCCGGAGAGCATGGCCTGCAGAACGATCGTCTCGCCGAGTTCCCGCCGCAAGTCCGCGAGCCGGTTCAGCACCTCGAGCAGGGCTGTCTCACTGACATCGCGCACGGTCAACAGGCCATGCAGCCGCTCGTAGACGGGGTTCTCCGCATGCCCTCGCTCGTGGTCCATGAAGTTCCGGTTCAGGTCGACGTTGTTCTCATTGGTGCGGCTGCCATGCGCCCAGCCATAGGGGTTCAGTCCGTGAACGAAGAGCACGGCGACGTCGCCCGGCAGGTTGCGGAACCCGTCGCCGCCCATCCAGTCGAGCATGGTGGCGGAGCCCGCAAACGACTCCTGTCCATGTGTGCCGCTGACGGCAAGCAGCACCTTGCGGGCATCCCGGCTGCCGATCCGCGCCACCCGGATGGCCAGGGGTTCTGCCCGGGGTCCGCTGGCGGCAGGATGGGCAAGAACGTCCAGATCGGCGCCGATTGCCGCGCAGGCTTGCTCGAATCGCCCGCTAGCTTCCGCGTGGGTCGCCGAAAAACAGGCCGCCTGAGCGGTTGTCAGGATCGGCCGCACGGATCAGCCCTCCCCTGGCCGGCGCTGCCGCCACCCGCCGCGTCAGTATTCCGCGTCCCGCGGGCCACGGGGCCGCCCGGGTCGGAAGTTGAACTGGATGTTGAGGCCATGGGTTGGTGGACGCGCCCGGGCACAGGCTACCTCACTCGCCGAGGGTCCTGCCCACAAGCCTGGAACGGTATCCGCCGGCCGTGTCTACAACACGTCCCTGAAGAACCGGATGCGCGCCTGCCAGGCTTCCCGCTGCAGCCTGGCGGTAGGCTCCGGAGCTCCGCCCATGGTCATGTAGATCGGCAGCAGCGGGTGGAGGACGGTGTCCGCCATGACCGTGGGGTAGCCGGTCTCGATGCAGAAATGCCCGGCGCCCTCGACCGTCAGGTCTCGGTACGGATGGGAATAGTCGTGCTCGTCGAGACGCCGCAGCAGCCGCTCGACGGCGAGTTGCGACGGCCACGCCTGGTCGTCCCCGGCCCAGATGAGAAGTATTGGGCAGGCCATGCGCTCCACGGGAATCGCGGCGCGCGCATGAACGTCCGGGGCGGCAAAGAAGGCTTCCATGTTGAGCCGGGTGTTGAACAGCTCTCCCGGCTTCGGCGCCTGGTGTTCCGGCGGGATTCTCGCCCAGTCGGCCGGCGTGCCCGCCCAGGGCAGGTCTTCGCCGCCGAGCGTCCAGGCCGCGTGCCGCTCGCCCTTCTCATTGGCCGCACACAGGTAGAGGTCGCCGGGAACCACCGGGACCGCGGCCTTGACCAGGTCGGGCCACGCGGTGGCAACCACCAGGGTGCCTTCTCCCCCCTTTGAACCTCCGGTCAGGCCGATACGGTCGTGCCCCAGGTGTTCCCGGAACCAGTGGAAGGCTTCCCGGAAGTACTCGAGCGGTATCCTCACCTGGTGCGTCGGCAGGTCGTCGAAGCTGAAATAGCCCAGGGCGAAAACCGAGAAGCCGTGCGCGGCCATCAGCGCCGCGCGCTCGCGGCCGATGCCGCCGCCCGAACCCGCGATCATGACCACGCCGGGCAGGCCGTCCGCGCTCTCCGGCTGGAATACCCGGCCGCGTACCCGACCCTCATGCACGACGATTTCACGGACGTTCGGGGGAAAGCGATGCCGCACGAGGCTCGCGGCCGCCGCCTGGTTCCCGTCCGAAATCGCAGTGAAATCAACCCGAAGGGGCGCATCGCCGCGCAATCCCGGCAACCCCATGCGGTGGCCCCCCGGTCCCGCCTCGTCGGCAGGCCGGCCCGCCCTCTTGAACGCCTCGTACTCATCGGGTGGGCCGGGCGACATCGACCAGAACAGGCCGTGGCCGTGGGCCTCGTCCCAGGTTCCCGACAGAGGCCGCGCCGTCATCACGTCCACCGAGCCCAGCCAGTCCGTCGCGAAAACGGCATGGGACCGCCAGGTGGCGCCGTCATGGTCGGTGAACGAAGCCCGCAGTTCCACCTGGCTGTCGGGCCGGAATCCCGCCAGCCGGATCGGTACATCGGCATCCACGTTGACATCGGACGCCGGCAGGACAATACGAGGTTTGCTCATGGTCTAACGAGGCGTTGCCTCCACTGGCGTCTCATGGCGTGAACTCCAGCGCGAGACCGCAAGCCCGGTCCGGCGCCACGAACAGTGCGTCGGCGCCGGACAATCTGAACGGTACATCCCGGTCGCGCAATAGTTGCCGCAAGCGGGAAAACTCCTCGACACGCAACGTCGCCCCAACAATGCGAGGCCCAGGCCCGGCCTCCCCACCGGCCAGGCCACCGAAACGCTGTTCGAGGATTGCGGGTTCGACCGCGTCGATGCCGCCACTCGGAGTTTCCGCAGTCAGGCGGCTGTCCGAACGACTCAGGCACCTGGACCCGAACAGGCCGGCGTACCGATCCTCGAAGGCGTCCAGATTGTCGGTCGCGACCGTGACGGCCGTCATGGCCCGTGCACCGTTGCCGTGGAGCTGCCATTCGGGAATCCAGACGGCCTCGGGCACGTGCTGCTGGGAAAAACCCTCCATGTAGGTCGGGGTCGCGCTTCCCCCCAGCCGGAAACTGCTGAACCGGGCCACTCTGCGGGTACCGTCGGGCATGTCCACGGCCCGCTCCACGTCTCGCTGCAACGCGCCCGGTTCGAGGCCCTCCTCCGCGCACCGTCGCCACTCGGCCCGGGCATCCAGCGCCCGGAAGACCAGGCCCCACGGTCCGCCGCCGGTCGCCCGCAGAAAATCCCGCAGAACAACCAGGCGCCCGAGCCTGGACGCATCCTCGATGCCGAGCAGTTCGATGAAACTGTCGCCGAACATGATCAGCCGGTTCGCGGTGCCGAAGGGATGGACCATTTTCGGGGAAACGTTGAAACCCAGGCGCGCGAACCCGGCGGCCGCGGCGTCCAGGTCCGCCGTGCCGACGATGACGTGATCGATGCCGCGCATCTCGCGGGTTTCGCCATCGCGGTTGGTGCGATTCAACGGGGCCACCGCCTCAGTCACAGGCCGCCGCAAAGGTGCGCAGGAAATTCCCTCCGAGGAATCCCCGGATCTCCTCGTCGGAGTACGCCTCGGCCACGAAAGCGCGCGTGACGTTGCCGAGCCGGTCATAGGACTCGAGGCCTTCCGTCTCCAGCGTGGGATCGATGGCGTCTTCCTCCCGGAAGTTCAGTTCGGCGCGCACCACGTCGCCGTAGATGGCCTGCATCGACGGAGGCAGACGGTCCCAGTCGCTGGCGATGCCGACACTATCGGCGCCGGCTATCGAAACCGCGTGATTGAAATGCGCCATGAAGTCATGGATCGACGGGCGGCCACTCCCGGTCAGGAAGAACGGCACCGTGCAGACGCCGAAATAGCCGCCGCTGGCCGCGATCGCTTCGAGCACCTCGTCGGTCTTGCCTCGGGCGTGGTCGTGAACGGCGCGGCAGACCGAGTGCGTCACCGCCACCGGCCGATGTGAGATGTCGATTCCGTCGAGGGTGGTCGGGATGCTGCAATGAGAGAGGTCCACCAGCATGCCGAGTTCGTTCATGCGCCCGACCGCCTGCACCCCGAACGCCGACAGGCCAGCCGGGTTGCGCTCGGTGCAGCCGTCGCCGAGCAGGTTGCGGGAGTTGTAGGTGAGCTGCACGACGCGGACGCCGAG
>VXNE01000611.1:8970-15439 GCA_009840715.1 Gammaproteobacteria bacterium | reverse complement strand
AGACCGGGCACGGGTAGACGCGCACGTCCGCATACTCCCGGTAGTCGAGTCCGGCGCGTCGCAGCCGGACGTTGTCGAGTTCGAATCCGAGGGGTTCGATGAGCGAGAGTCCCGCCCCTGTGTTGGCCGCGATCCGCATGATGCTGCCGGTGTTGGGCGGGATCTCGGGCTGGTAGAGGACAATGTCGAGCATGCGGGCGAGCGCGGCGTGAACGCGGGGCCGGCAGCAGAGTATATTGGCGCGCTCACCGACTGAGCGGCCCTACCCGGCCGAAACGCAGGCCGGCAATTCGAAGAACGGAGGACTCATGACGGACGGGCCAGGCAACCACTACGGATTCCAGCTCCCGGACGAACTCATCATGCTGCGCGACCAGGTGCGGCGTTTCATGCGCGAGGAGGTGAAACCCATCGAGGACGGGCTGCCCCACGACGCGACCGTCTGCGCCCGCGAGGACCGCACGCGCTTGCGTGCCATCGCCGAGGAGATGGGGCTGACGCGCCTCACCGTACCCGAGGAGTACGGCGGCAACCCGGTCAGCGCACTTGCGCGCGTAATCATCGCCGAGGAGTCCGCGAAGTGCCGGCTCGGCGCCTACAACCCGGCCCTCGGCGCCTTCGGCGGCGGCGCCCCGAACATCATCTGGGGCGGTACGCCCGAGCAGATCGAGAAGTACGGGATCCCCTGCGTGCAGGGCAGGAAACGCGCGTTCGTGGCGATCACCGAACCGACCGGCGGTTCCGACCCGCGCAACAACATCACCACGCGCGCCGAGAAACGCGGTGACGTCTGGGTCCTGAACGGGCGCAAGATGTGGATCACTGCGGCCAAGGGCGCCGACTACGGCATCGTCTTCGCCCGCACGAGCGACGGCGGCGACGGGGTTCCGCCGCAGCACACGGCGTTCATCGTCGAACCCGACTTCCCCGGCATCGAGTTCGACGAGATCGAGGTCATCCGCGCCCTGTCGCCCTACGAGATCGTACTGGACAACTGCGAGGTCCCGGCGGAGAACGTGCTCGGCGAGGTCGGCCACGGTTTCGGCGTCGCCCAGCGGTGGCTCGTCGACGGCCGTATCCCGTACGCCGCTGGCTGCATCGGGATCGCCCAGGAAGCCCTCGACATGGCCTGCGGCTGGGTCAAGCAACGGCCCACCCGTGGCGGGATGCTCGCCGACCGGCAGGCCATCCAGTGGATGATCGCGGACTCCGAGGTGGAGTTGCGCGCGGCGCGGATGCTGGTGTACGACGCGGCCTCCAAGGTGGACGCCGGAGAGCCCGGCAAGGTCGACGCCTCGATCTGCAAGCTCTACGGCACCGAAACCGCCGGCCGCGTGGTGGACCGCGCCATCCAGATGTTCGGCGGCATGGGCGTGGCCAAGGAAATGCCCCTCGAACGCTGGTACCGCGAACTCCGCGTCAAGCGGATCGGCGAAGGCCCGTCGGAGGTGCACCGGATGGTGATCGCGCGGGACAAGCTGCGCAACACCGACGGCGGCATGTACTTCGGTTAGCGCCGGGCCAATGCAGCAGACCAGGGATCAAGACGCCGCGCCGCCGGAACGCGGTTTCGAGACCCGGGCGATTCACAGCGGCCAGCCGCCCGACCCCGGGACGGGCGCGGTCAACGTGCCGGTCTACCTGACCTCGACCTACGCCCAGTCCGCGCCGGGCGTTCACCAGGGCTACGACTACTCCCGCACGGCCAACCCCACGCGGGGTGCCTTCGAGCGTTGCTTGGCCGACCTCGAAGGCGCCCGGCACGGCTTCGCGTTCGCTTCCGGCTGCGTGGCCACGACGACCGTCATGCACCTCGTCAAGGCGGGCGAGCACGTGGTCGCCTGTGATGACCTCTACGGCGGCAGCTTCCGCCTGTTCGACCGGGTGCTCGCCGACCACGGGCTCCGTTTCAGCTACGTGGACCTGTCCGACCCGTCGGCCCTCGAGACTGCGATGCTGCCGGAGACCCGGCTCGTCTGGATCGAGACGCCGACCAACCCCCTGCTGAAGCTCATCGACATCGAGGCCGTTGCCCGGATCGTCCACGACCGCGGCGCGCTGCTGGCGGTCGACAACACGTTCATGAGCCCTTACTTCCAGCGACCCCTGTCCCTGGGCGCGGATCTGGTCGCCCACTCGACGACCAAGTACATCGCCGGTCACAGCGACCTGATCGGCGGCGCGGTGGTGACGGATGATGAGGACCTGGCCGAGTCGCTGGCCTTCCTCTCGAATTCGGTGGGCGGCGTGCAGAGCACGTTCGACTCGTGGCTCTGCATGCGCAGCCTCAAGACGCTCGCGGTGCGCATGCAGGCACACGAGCGGAACGCGTTCGCCGTGGCCCGTTTCCTGGCAGAACACGACGGGGTCTCGGAGACGATCTACCCGGGCCTGCCCTCGCATCCGCAGCACGCCCTCGCCGCCCGGCAGATGGACGGCTTCGGCGGCATGGTGTCGTTCCGGATCCGCGGCGACCTCGCCGCCGCGGAGCGGTTCCTGGCGCGCCTGGAGGTTTTCACGCTGGCGGAGAGCCTCGGCGGCGTCGAGTCGCTCGTCGAGCACCCGGCCATCATGACCCATGCCAGCGTCCCCGCACCCCAGCGCGAGGCGCTCGGCATCGGGGATGACCTCATACGGCTGTCCGTGGGCATCGAGACCGAGGCGGACCTGATCCGAGACCTCGACGACGCGCTTGCCGCCCCGTGACCGTGGGCGCATCCGCCGGCTACGACCCGGTCATCGACGACGTCGGTCGCAGGGTCGCACAGGACGGATCGATCGAGCGCGCGGCGGCGGTCCCGGGGCTCTTTCTCGCCTGGTGCGTCAACCTGGGGCTGATCAGCGAGGCGGTCGCCCGCGACGAGGCGCGCGCGGTGGTACGGCTCAAGGTACGCGAGATCGGCGGCGGCGAGTTCCTGGTCGCAGCCTGCGGCGGCGTGCTGGACGACCGCGTCCTGTCCGCCGACGGCTTCGATTTCGCGCGGCGGCACTACGCCGCCTTCGAGGACTTCGTCCGCGCGTCTCTCGCAACCCCGGTGGAGGACAAGTGGGCGAACTACGACCGCGTGGCGCCCTGGCTTACGGCCCGCCTGCTGGGCCGGTCGCGCCCCCGGCGGAAGTTCGAGTGGAGGCCCTGGAAGTGGCGGAAGTGACGGCCCGGGTCCTCGCCGCCCGCGCGAAGTGGCGGTTCCGCGGGCTCGCGCGCCCGCCGTTCGCCGACGCCCCGGGCCCCGGGGAGGAGTCCGTCTGGGACTATCCGCGCCCGCCCCGGCTCGCGCGGGACCGCCGTCGGGTGCAGGTCTCGTCCGGGGACCGTGTCCTCGCCGACTCGACCCGGACCGTCCGGGTACTGGAAACCGCTTCCCCACCGACCTTCTACATCCCCCCGGAGGATGTGGACGAGACCGGGTTGCAGGCCTCAGGGCGAACGACGTTCTGCGAGTGGAAGGGCTTTGCGCAGGAGTTCGACCTGCCCGACCGGCCAGGGGTCGCCTGGGCCTATGTCGAGACGTTCCCCGAGTTCCGCGCGATCGCCGGCTATTTCTCCTTCTACCCGGCCCGCGTTGGCTGCACGGTGGGCGGCGAAGTGGTGCGGCCCCAGCCCGGTGGCTACTACGGCGGCTGGCTGACGCGCGAGATCGTCGGACCGGTCAAGGGCGAGGCGGGTTCCGAATCGTGGTGACCTTCGCGCCCCGCGACGCCCGCATCTTCCGTCCCTACCCGGGCGAAGCCCCCTGGCCGGACGCGGACCCGGACTGGACCCGGGTCGCCAAGGTGGACGACGCGGTCGTCGGAGCGTACGAGATCGAACGCACCGCACCGCTCCGGTTCCGTATCAAGGCCCTTTGGGTGGAGCCGGGGTGCCGCGGCAAGGGCCTCGGGCGATGGCTGCTCGGGCACGCCATCGGCACCGCCGAGAGCCAGGGGGCGCGCGAGATCGAGGCGCCCGCGGACGTGGCGTTCTACGGACACTACGGGTTTCAGCCAACAGGCGACGGCGCCCCCGCGTCGCTCCTGGTGCTGACGCCCGAGTAAGGGAAGCTCTGGTTAAGAGCTCCCCTGGCGCGGCACAGGGATGTGCCGCCAAATTCGATGGCGTAAGCCATTGAATTTGTGGAGCAAGACGAAACGACGATTTTGTCTTGCGACCTGAACAAGGCCAGGGATGGCCTTGTTCAGAGGACTCTAAGGGGCGCCGCATCCTTTACACTCTCCGGTTCCATCGAGTTCCGGGGAAACCCCATGAACGGTTATGACCTGATCGCCCACTGCCTCAAGGCCGAGGGCGTTACCTGGATGCCGTGCTTTCCGGCCAATCCCCTCATCGAGGCCGCCGCCCGCGTTGGCATCCGGCCGCTGGTCTTTCGCCAGGAACGCGGCGCCATCAACGCCGCGGACGGCTACAGCCGGCAGACGCGCGGCCAGCCCGTGGGCGTGTTCGCCTCGCAGTCCGGACCGGGGGTCGAGAACTCCTTCGGCGGGATCGCGCAGGCCTGGGGCGAAGCGGTGCCCCTGGTGTTCCTGCCCGGCGGCAGCGGCGTCGGCAGCTACGACGTGCAGCCGAACTTCTCCGCGACGAAGAACTACGCATCGGTCACCAAGCTCGCGCTCTCCATCGACCGGATCGACCGCGTCGGCACGCAGATCCGCCGCGCCTTCCACACGGCGCGCCAGGGGCGTCCGGGACCGGTACTCGTGGAGATGCACGGCGACGTGCTGGGGCAGGAAGTCCCGGAAGGGGCCGCGGAGCGATACCGGCCATCGACCACGATGCGCTCCGTGCCCTCGCGCGGCGACATCCGCGACGCGGTCGACGCGCTGCTCGCCGCGCGCCGGCCGGTCATCTGGGCCGGCCAGGGCGTGCTGTACGCCGACGCATGCGCCGAACTCAGGACGTTCGCGGAACTGGCACAGATCCCGGTCATCACGACCATGCAAGGCAAGAGCGCCTTCCCGGACGACCATGCCCTGGCGCTGGGCTCCGCCAACCGGACCGCCCCGAAGGCGGTATTCAAGTGGCTCGGCATCGCGGACACGGTTTTCGCGATCGGTTCGGGACTCACGCGCACGCACTTCGGCCTGCCGATCCCGGACGGCAAGTTCCTGATCCACTCCAACGCGAACGCCGAGGACATCAACAAGGACTACGCGGCCGACATCGGACTGGTGGGGGACGCCAGGCTGACGCTCGAAGCGATGATCGACGAACTCCGCGCCCGGGTCGGCGAGGACGGACGGCCCGAGGACACGCGCACCGTCGAAGAGGTCGCCGCGACCCACCGCGAGTGGCTCGCCGAGTGGGCGGCGCTCCTCGACTCGGACGAAGTACCCATCAACCCGTACCGCGTCATCCAGGAGATCAACCGGCACGTGGACCACGCCGGCAGCGTCCTGACCCACGACGCCGGCAACCCGCGCGACCAGATCATGCCGTTCTATCGCGCGAGCGCGCCGGGCGGTTACATCGGCTGGGGCAAGACGACGCATCTCGGCTACGGGATCCCCCTCGCCATCGGCGCGAAGATGGCGCACCCGGACCGCTTCTGCCTGAACTTCATGGGTGACCTCGCCTTCGGCCACACGGGACTCGAGCTCGAGACCGCCGTCCGTGCCGACCTGCCCATCACCACCGTCGTGATCAACAACCGGACGATGGGCGGCTACGACGAGAAGATGCCGGTCGCCATGGAACGCTACGGCGTCGGCAACCAGTCCGGCGACTACGCCGGCGTCGCCAAGGCGCTCGGCGCCCGCTCCATCCGGATCAACGACCCGAACCGGATCGGCCCGGCCTTGAAGTCTGCGATGCGCGCGAACGCGGAGGGCCAGGTGGCGATGATCGAGATCGCGACAAGGCAGGAGACACGGTTCTCGACGTACCCGGGGTTGCTGACGCCGGCATGAGGTGAGCACCGCCGCTGTGGAGGCTCATGTGAAGACGTTGACGATTCAGCTCGATGACCGACTCGATGCGGAGCTGACCGATTTCCTGGCCCGGACCGGGCGAGACGGGGGCGAGTTCGCTCGCGACGCGCTGAAGCGGCAACTTGCCCTGGCACGGCTGAACGAGATTGCAGGACACGTGGCGCCACTCGCCGAGGCGCATGGCTGGTGCACCGATGACGACGTGTTCCGGGAACTCTCCTGACCCGCGCAAGCCATGGTCGGTCGCCGCAGCATGGGACGCGTCCCCCGGCCTCGCGGTGAGGGGCGCCTCGTGGCTGATCGCCGCCCCAACGGAGAGGCGATCATCGGTCGCGGCCCATCGACACGTCAGGGAGCTTCGATTCCGTGGCGACCGGTGAGGGGCCGGACCCGGACGCGCTCGAGTCCCGCGTCCTCGCGATCGCCCGGGCCGTAGACACGGCGGGGGGGGGGCCGCCCCGCCGGCGGGGGGGCGGGGGGGGCCCGCGGCGGGGGGCCGGGGGGCGGGAGCGCCGCCGGGGCGCGGCGGCGCGGGCCGCGGCCC
>VXNE01000611.1:3991-8960 GCA_009840715.1 Gammaproteobacteria bacterium | reverse complement strand
GACGCGCTCGAGTCCTGCGTCCTCGCGTCCGCCGGGGGCTTAGAGAGGGCGGGGGGCCGCGCCGTCGCCGTCGGCGGCTACGTGCGCGACCGGCTCCTCGGCCAGGAGTCCAAGGACCACGACGTCGAGGTCTTCGGCCTGGAACTCGACGCGCTCCAGGCGATCCTCGGGCGTTTCGGCCGCGTTCTGACCGTGGGGCGGGCTTTCGGCGTGCTGCGGCTGGCCGATCTAGATGTCGACTTCTCACTGCCGCGGCGGGACAACAAGGTCGGGCCGGGCCACCGCGGCTTCGATGTCGAAGTGGACCCGTCGCTCGACTTCGCCTCGGCCGCGCGGCGGCGCGACCTGACGGTCAACAGCATGGGTTTCGACCTGCTGACGGAGGAGATCCTCGACCCGCACGGCGGACGGACGGATCTCGAACGCAAGGTCCTGCGCGCGGTAGACACGCACACGTTCCCGGAGGACCCGCTGCGTGGCCTGCGCGTCGCGCAGTTCAGCGCACGGCTCGAAATGCACCCGGACGACGACCTGCTCGCACTCTGCCGCGAACTCGATCTGTCCGAGGTCTCCCCCGAGCGCATCCTGGAGGAGTTCCGCAAACTCCTCCTCAAGGGCGTGCGCCCCTCCCTCGGGTTCGCCTTCCTGAGGGAATCCGGGCTGCTTCGGTTCTTCCCCGAGCTCGAGGCGCTGATCGATGTCCCCCAGGACCCGACCTGGCATCCCGAAGGGGACGTGTGGACCCACAACCTGATGGTCGTGGACGAGGCGGCCCTGCTGCGCCAGGGAGACGCCGATGATCCGGCCTTGATGTTCGGCGCCCTGTGTCACGATCTCGGCAAGCCCGCGACCACCGTCATACGCGGGGGCCGCGTGCGTTCGCCGTCGCATTCGAAGGTCGGCATCGCGCCGACGCGCGCCCTGCTCGCCCGAATGCGGGCACCCAACGAACTGGTCGAGCGCACCTGCGCCCTGGTCGAACACCACCTGGCCCCGGCCCTCTTCGACAAGGACGGCGCGAAAGCCGGCGCCTACCGGCGCCTTTCGCGGCGGCTGGCGCTTTCCGGCGTCAGCATGGAACTCCTGGCGCGGGTAGCCCGTGCCGACCACCTCGGGCGCACGACCGCCGAGGCGCTCGCGCGGGAGTTCCCCGCCGGTGACCGGTTCCTCGCCCGCGCGCGGGATCTCGAGGTGGTCGAAGAAGCACCCCGGGATGCGGTACAGGGCAGGCATCTCATCGCCTGCGGCCTGGTGCCTGGCCCGAGTTTCGGCCCGTTGCTGGCACGTTGCCGCGAGGTTCAGGACGAGCGCGGGTGGCGGGACCCCGACCGTATCCTGGACGTGGTCCTCGCCGAACGGGACGCGTAACGCCACCCTGCCCGGCCGGGCGCGTCACATGTTGTCGGTACGGGCCGCCCGTCCGAGATAGCCGCCGTGGTGGCGCATGCCCCAGTCGCGGCGGGTCACGCCCTTCACCTCCATCAGCGCGAGCGCCACCGCGTCGCTGATGGCGAGCATCACCGCGATGGACGAACTCGGCGTGAGATCCAGCGGACAGGCCTCCTCGACCGCGCCCATGTCGAGGACGAGGTCCGACAATCCCCGCAGGTCCGAGTCCGGGTGCGAGGTGACCCCGATGATCCCCGTCACGCCCAGGTGACGGGACAGCTCGAGAATCTCGAGCACCTCCTTCGACTTGCCGCTGGTCGAGAACGCGATCATGACATCGTTGCGGCCGACGAGGCCCAGGTCGCCGTGGGCCGCTTCCGCGGGGTGCACGAACACCGCCGGGGTCGCCGTCGAGCACAGCGTCGCCGCGAACTTCCGGGCGATGTGTCCCGCCTTCCCGATACCCGTGGCGATCACCTTGCCCTGGCACGCCTCGAGCATGGCGACCGCCGCCACGTAGTCGTCGGTGACCTCGATCCGCGACACCGCCTGTGCCTCGGCCGCGATCACGGACTGCATTCGTTGCCTGATGTCCAACTCGCTCATCCCTCGACAGTGCGCCCCGATGGTCGCCGGTATGCCGGGCGTTTGACAAGGCTCGGTACCTTCCACAGAGTGCCCGCCCCATGGAAGCGATGCCGTTGCCGCGTCGAGTCCACCCCGGAGCGGGCCGGCTGACACTGGTCGAGGGCGGTTGGACGTGGGCCGGCACGAACACGCCGCGGCTCGCGCGCGCCGCCCGGCGGCTGCGGGAGCAGCTTGCCGGAGTGGCCGGAACCGGGCGTGGCTGCCCCGTCACGGTCTCCTGTGAAGTCTCCGGGGAGTTCCCCGCGCTCGACGATGACGAGGGTTACCGGCTGGCGATCGACGGTCACGAAGCGCGCATCGAGGCCGCGCAGGAATGGGGTGTCCTGCGCGCCTTCGCAACACTGGCGCAGTTGGTGCAAGCCGACGCCGATGGTCCACACCTGCCCGTCCTGACCATCGATGACGCGCCCCGCTTCCCCTGGCGCGGCCTGATGATCGACACCGCCCGGCACTTCGTGCGCATCGAGACCCTGCTGCGCACGCTCGACGCCATGGCGCTGTTCAAGCTCAATGTCCTGCACCTGCACCTCTCCGACGACCAGGCCTTTCGTTTCGCCTCCTGGGCCTTCCCGGAACTCGCCGACGCCGAGCAGCGCTACAGCGCCGAGGAACTGCGCGAGCTGGTACACCAAGCGGCGGACCGTGGGATCCGCGTCGTGCCCGAACTCGACGTCCCCGGCCACGTGGCGAGCTGGCTCGCGGTACACCCCGAGTGGGGGCTGGGCAAGGCCGTCACCCGCCCGGCGACGCGTTTCGGCCCGCACGCCTGTTGTCTCGATCCGGCAAACCCCAGCGCCGTTCAGGCGGCGCAGGCGCTCTTCGGCGAACTCGCCAAGGTCTTCCCCGACAGGTTCGTCCATTTTGGGGGCGACGAAGTGCAGCTTCCCGGCGGCGCCGAAACGGACGGACTGCAGGCGGCGTTCAACGCTCCCGTGGTGGCGCGGTTGCATGCACTTGGAAGGACCCCGGTCGGCTGGGACGAAGCGATCCATCCGCGACTGCCGCGGGACGTCGTAATCCAAGCGTGGCGGGGCACGGCGGCGCGCACACGGGCGCTTGCCGCCGGGTTCGACACCGTGCACTCCGCCGACTACTACCTGGACCTGTCGTATCCCGCGGACCTGCACTACCTCTCGGACCCGGAGCACGGCCCCGGTCCCGACCTGGTCTCCGATCCGCGCCTCGCCCATGTGCGTCCCGGACTCGAGATGATGCACCGCGTCTGGACGTCCGACACTGCGACCATCCCAATCGAAGCGGGGAGCGGGCAGGTTCTGGGCGGCGAGGCATGCATGTGGACGGAACTCGTCACGGACGACCTGTTCCCGCTGAGGGTTTGGAGCCGGATGCCCGCCATCGCGGAGCGCTTCTGGTCCGATGCCGCCGTCCGCGACGTCGAGGACATGTACCGCAGACTGACGGCCGCCCACGCCCTTCTCGCAACCACCGGCGTTACCGACCTCGACGCCGTCACGGCCCGTGGCTTGAAACGTCTTGGACTGAAGACGACCGACATCGCCGAACTCACGCCGCTCCTCGCCGCCGTCGAGCCCGTCAAGTGGTATGCGCGCCTGCTCGGTCCGACCGCGATGGCCCAGCGCACGGCGGGCGAGGCAGAGGATGCCGCGACACGGCCCTACAACACGACCACGGAGCTCAACCGCGTGGTCGATTTGCTCCCGCCGGAAAGCCTCGCCGCGCGGGGGCTGGCCCGGGAAACCGATGTCCGCAAGCTGCGCGAGACGGTTGCCGCCTGGCGCCGCCAGCGCCAATGCGTCCAGCGGCTCGCCGCCACGGTCCCCGCGATCGCCGAACTCGACGGCGTGTCGGTCGTGCTGCACGAACTCGCAGATCTGCTGGCGCGGTTCCTCGACGGGGAGCCGGTGACCGTCCCGGACGAGGCCTTCGAGCCGCGAGACGAGTACGTCCTCGCCGTCGCCGCCCCGCTCGCAGCGCGGTTCGCCGCGTGAACCCGGCCGACATGCTCGCCCACTGGCCCGAGGCCGCCGGGCTCGGGGTACGCCCGTTGCCGGGCGGCCATGTCAACCGGACATACGCGTTGGGGGATGCCGTGGGCGGCGACCGCTTCGTCCTGCAATGCATCAACGGGCACGTCTTCACCAATCCCGAGGGCGTCATGCGCAACCTGTCGAAGCTGCTCGCGCGCCATGCCGGAATCGTCGCGCCCATACCGACGCAGGCCGGACTGCTCTGGGCGATGGACGAGGCGGGGGAACTCTGGCGGCTGTTCCCGTTCGTCGACGGCCGCAACCTGCAGGAGTTGCCGGACACGCTGGCCGAGCCGGCCGGCTTCGCGTTCGGGGGCTTTCACGCCGCGGTCGCCGCGATGGACGACGAGCTCGAGCCAGTCATCGACGGTTTTCACGACCTGGCCCGGTACCTCGACGCGCTCTGGGAGGCCGCGCCGGCGGCTTCCGCGGAGGTCGACTTCGTGGCGGCGCGCGACGCGTTCCGGTTTGCCGACCTCCGTACCGTCATTCACGGCGACTGCAAGGTGAACAACCTGCTGTTCCATCCGACGGAACCGCGCGCCACGCACCTGATCGATCTCGACACCGCCATGCACGGACACCCCGCCTGGGACTTCGGCGACCTCGTCCGGTCCGTGGCGAGCGGGGCCGAGGAGGCCGGTTCGGCGCTCCACGTCTCCGTCACGGCTTTCGAACAGGTGGCGCGCGGCTTCGCGCGGGGCGCTGGCGGAATCGTCGACCCGAAGGCCTTCGCCGCGGCGCCCGGACATATGAGCTTCATGCTCGGGGTCCGCTTCCTGACCGACCACCACGCGGGGGATCGCTACTTTCGCGTCGCCTGGCGCGGCCAGAACCTGGAGCGCCCGCCCGCCAACCTCAACGCCCCGCGGGGCTTCACCGCGAGCCCGGCGGCGTGGGAGGGAAACAGTGAGAGGAGCCCA
>VXNE01000611.1:0-3981 GCA_009840715.1 Gammaproteobacteria bacterium | reverse complement strand
TACGTTCCTTTGTGTATTAGATTCAGACCTACCTCCAGGGGGGGCTTCGCTAATTTGGGTTCGCCTGGCGCGGCCATAACATGTAGCGGGGGCGCTCCCAGCTCGACGCCGCGCGGCGCTTCGACGCCCTCGAGGCAGCGTTCGAGGAGACCCTGGACCACGTGGCCGCCGCGCTCGTGTAGGCTCCTTGGCATGCCCCCACGCGTTGTCCCGTACCGCTGCGCAGCTCGATGGGCCGCCATCCTCCTCGGGGGCTGCGCTCTGCTCGCCGGCTGCTCCTCCCCCTCGCGACCACCGCAGTTCCTGTCCGGACCTGACCTGGTCTATCCGCCCGCCGCCAGGGCCGCCGGGATCGAGGGCCACGTCGTCGTCCGCTACGACGTCACGGCCGAGGGCGCCGGGGCCAACCCGGTAGTTGTCGAGTCGGAACCCGCGGGAACCTTCGACGCAGCCGCTCTTGCGTCCCTTTCCCGCTGGCGGTTCCGGCCGCGGATCGCGCGCGGCGAGGCCGTATCCGCCCCGAACCGTGTCAGCACGCTGCGCTTCAGACTTGGAGAAAGCGATGAATATGCAGGCTATTGATCCAACCACCCTTCCTCGAGTGCTCGTCCTTGCCGTGAGCCTGGCCCTGGCTGCCGGGTGCTCCTCGGAGTTCTCGCCAGTCACCGGCTGCGAACCGGGGTTCGGCATCGACGTCGACTGCCAGTTCCAGAATCCAGAAGACCTGGCTCTCGCCCCGGACGGCCGGATCCTCGTCAGCCAGTTCGGCGACATGGAGGGGAACCTGAGCGGCAGCCTGGCGACCTACGATCCGGGCTCCCGCACGCTGAGCGTGCTGTTCCCGACCGCGGGCGGCGAGGCCGAGCCCGGGACGTCCGAGTGGGGCGATCCCGCGTGCAGTCCACCCGACGACGCGGCTTTCTCGCCCCACGGCATCGACATCGAGACCCGTGCCGACGGCCGCCACGAACTCGCGGTCGTCAACCACGGCGGGCGCGAGTCGGTGGAGCTCTTCGAGATGTTCGACGACGGTTCGCTCGCCTGGCGCGGCTGCGTGATCGCGCCGGAGGAAGGCTTCTTCAACGACGTCGTCCTGCTCCGCGACGGCGGCTTCTGGGCAACCCAGATGTTCCCGCGGGACGGCATGCCGCTGTCGCTGGTGCAGGCGTTGCTCGGTTCCGACACCGGCTGGGTCTACGCCTGGTCGCCCGGCGGCGGGTTCGCGAAGATCGACGGCACTGACGCACCGATGCCGAACGGCATCGAGAAGTCCGGCGACGAACGGTACCTCTACCTCAACGTCTACGGCTCGGGCGGCGTCCGCAAGATCGACGTCGCCACCGGCGAGACCGTGGCAACCGCCGACATCGACCCGGTCGACAACACCACCTGGGGCGAGGACGGACGCCTCCTCGCCGCCGCCCACACCGGTGGCATGGGCGAGATGCTCGCCTGCCAGGGCCTGGAGCAAGGCTCCTGCGGCATGCCCTTCGAGATCGTGGCGCTCGATCCCGACGACCTCTCCCAACAGGTGCTGATCGCCCACGCCGGCCCCCCGATGGGCGGCGTCACCGTTGCGCTGCAGCGCGACGGCGTGTTCTACCTGGGCACGTTCCTGGGCGACCGGATCGGGATCGTGGACCTGTCGGACTAGGGCTCGCGTCCCGCGCCGACGTCGGATTCGGTCCTGCTTCCTGCAAGTCGATCCGACCGTCCCAGAAACGCCCTTTTCCGGGCAGGTACTGTCCGGTCCGTATGGACCGGATGTCGTACGCCGGCAGGGCTCGCGTAGCGACGCAGCGCCCATCCTCCACGAAACCCTGTTGCCTGAATCGGAAGCTGCGCGGCTCGAAGCCGTCTTCCCTGAAGCGTTCCGGCAACTCTGCCGCGTTAGCGGGCGTTACGTGCAGGAAGAAACGTCGCTCCCGGTCCTCCGCCCCGCAAGACTCCTTGACATACACCAGCAGGTCGTCGAGGACATACACATCGAACCCGGAACGCAGCGCGGGCGTCGTTGATCGCCACACATCCCTCGCGCGCGCCACGCTGTGCCGCACGAACAGATGCGTGCCCGAGTCCTCATCCGAAAAGGCCGCGAAGAACGCGGGATGCGAGGAGAAGTACCGTTCGAGCTGAATGAACCAGTCCGGGAACCTCCGCCGGAGGTAAGGGTCCATAAAGACGCCCCCAACGCGATCCAGTCCCCGCCAAGTCGCTATCGCGGACAGCGAGGGCTCCGTGGCCAACAGGTCGTTCAGGGAGCGGACCGGGCGCTTGGCTGCCGTTAGCACCTTGTGTCCGTATGCCGCGACCGTCGTACCCGGCGGGAGCACTTCGGACGCCACAACGACCGCTCGCTCCTGAATTGTCTGTCCGACCCGGGGGAGGAGGGGTCCGTCCGGCAGGCGGCCGGCAGCCGCACCGACGCCCAGCACCAGGGCCAGGGCGCCGAGGGCGGACAGTCGGACGGCCAACTTCGGCGGAGCGTCCCACCAGGCCGTCACGAAGATCCACACGATGCCTCCGCCGAGCAGGACCAGGGTCACGGGGACGACACCGTGCTGCGCCTCCCCCCATTCCCAAGCGAGCACCCCGAGCAGAGCGACGCCCAGTCCGGCCCTCTCCCTCCAGTCCTGAAGGTTGGATGCCAAGGCTTTGGTCCCACAGGCCGCCAGAACGACCAACGCGACGAAGGCGAACTTGGTGTAGCGGACGCTCCAGAACGTGACGAAGTAGCTCAGCAGGTGGACGTGCCATAGGGCGAGTGCGGCGACCGCCCATCTCTGCCGCGCACGCCACAGATGAAGTACGCCTCTGCCAGCCAGGTACGACAACGCCAGCAGGAGCGGTCCCCCATAGGCAGCCGAGACCTTCGTCGGCAGTCCGGCAATCGAGTGGACCAGGCGTTCGCCGAAGGCAACCGGATTGTTCGCGATCGCGCGAAGGACGGACCCGCCATTTTCCGCAGCCGTCCCGAACAGGGCCCTGACATCGTGCAAACCCTCCACCATGGCGGCGCCGGAGTACCTGTCCCGAAACGTGAATCCGTGCCCTTGCTCGAAGGCCTGGTACGTCCTCGACATGGTGCCCGCCTCCCATGAGCCCGTGACGACGGCGTAGACCGCGAGATAGCCGCCCATGAGCAGCAGCGCCGGGAGGGTGGCCACACCGACGGGCTTCCACCAGGAGCTCGAGAACAACCTCGCCGACGGCCTCGGGCGCATCCAGAAGACCAGCAAGACGAAAGACGCCAGCAGGAGAATGCCGTCGTTGCGGGTCAGCGCGGCTAGGCCCACGCAGACGGACCCGAGCGCCAGGCGCTTGAGCGTCGCGTCTGATCGATACCGGACAAGCTGTGAAAGCGCCATCGAGGACAAAGCCATGAACAGGAAGTCGCTCGAGTTCCAGGGCTGGAGAAACGCAAGGCCGACCATCCAGACGGCCGCGATCGTGAGCGCGATCCGAGGTTCGAGGAGGGAGGAGAACGCCCGCGCGCACATGTACGCGCCGGCAAACAGGAGCGCGAAGATGGCCAGCCTTCCCCCGGCGGCCAGATACACGAACCAGAATGGCGATTCCTGCAGAAAGACATAGAGCAAGCCGTAGAGCACCGACATGAGCGGGCCCCACGCCAACACCGTCATCCGCCCCTCTTCGACCAACCGGTAGCCGGAGCGGACATACGCCGAGTCGTCGAAATGCGCCAGTTGATGGAAGGTCGGCAGCAGGATGTCCAGGAGACATAAGCCCGTCACGACCGCAATCGCGATGCAGACGTTGCGATCCGCGTCCCCGACCCAGACTGCCTGAATCCGGCCCCACAGAGGATCGCGTCTCGCTCCGCGAGCCGCTCCGTCGCCCTGGCGGCCGCTCAAGGACTCATCCCGTCAACTCAAATCGCGGCCACCACCGCTCCGCCCATCGTCAACGCGACGAGCCAGCTGGTACGGTCCCGCAGGGCAAAGACGATGGGGTCGTGGT
>VXNE01000323.1:13448-15772 GCA_009840715.1 Gammaproteobacteria bacterium | reverse complement strand
CTGCAGCATGGCCTTGCGGCGGTCGCCGAAGCCCGGCGCCTTCGCGGCGGCGATCTTCACGATGCCGCGCATATTGTTGACCACCAGTGTCGCAAGCGCTTCGCCTTCGATGTCTTCGGCGATCACCATCAGCGGTTTGCCCGCCTTGGCGACGTTCTCGAGCACCGGCAGCATGTCGCGGATGTTGGAGATCTTCTTGTCGCACAGGAGGACGAACGGGTCCTCGAGTTCGGCGGACATGGAGTCCTGGTTGTTGATGAAGTAGGGCGACAGGTAGCCGCGGTCGAACTGCATGCCCTCGACCACTTCGAGTTCGTTCTCGAGGCCGCTGCCTTCCTCGACCGTGATGACGCCTTCCTTGCCGACCTTCTCCATCGCTTCCGCGATGATCTCGCCGACGGCGGTGTCGTTGTTCGCCGAAACCGTCCCGACCTGGGCGATGGACGTGGGGTCCTCGCACGGGGTGGCCATCTGCTCAATGTGGCGGACCGCGGATGCCACGGCCTTGTCGATGCCGCGCTTCAGGTCCATGGGGTTCATGCCCGCGGCGACCGACTTCAGGCCTTCCGTCAGGATGGATTGCGCGAGCACCGTGGCCGTCGTCGTGCCGTCACCGGCCTCGTCGGAGGTCTGGCTCGCGACCTCCTTGACCATCTGGGCGCCCATGTTCTCGAACTTGTCCTTGAGTTCGATTTCCTTGGCCACGGAGACGCCGTCCTTGGTGACCGTGGGCGCGCCGAACGACTTGTCGAGCACGACGTTGCGGCCCTTGGGCCCCAGCGTCACCTTCACGGCGTTCGAGAGGATGTTCACCCCTTCGAGCATGCGTGCCCGAGCATCGTCTGAAAAATGTACTTCCTTCGCGCTCATTCTGTTGTTCCTCTTTGCGTTGGCCAGCGGCTTTCGTAGGGCGCTGGCGTTAACGGTTCCTCAAACCTCGGGTTCGGGCGCGACGCGCGCCGCGCCGTCAGCCTTCGAGTACGCCGAAGATCTCGCTCTCGGAGAGGATGAGAAGCTCTTCTCCGTCGATCTTCACGGTGCTGCCGCCGTACTG
Organism: Gammaproteobacteria bacterium; assembly: GCA_009840715.1. Lineage (GTDB taxonomy): Bacteria > Pseudomonadota > Gammaproteobacteria > Pseudomonadales > Azotimanducaceae > VXNE01. Next base: position 14,718 of record VXNE01000323.1, on the reverse strand, counting down.
CCCGAAGATGACCTTGTCGCCGACCTGGACGTCGGGTTCGGTCACGCTGCCGTTGTCGAGGCGCTTGCCGGGCCCCACGGCGAGGACTTCGCCCTGCGACGGTTTCTCGGACGCGGTGTCCGGCAGCACGATCCCGCCGGCGGACATCGTCTCCTCGTCCAGCCGCCGCACGACGACGCGGTCGTGTAGAGGTCGAATGTTCATGTCCCAAATGTCTCCCAAGATTGGACGTAGTCGCGTGCCGTAACCCTGGTCCGGCACGTTCTCGAAGCGCTCCCCCGGAAACTGGCACTCTCGTCCTGAGAGTGCTAACCCGGAGGAGCGCATATCATAGGGGCGCGTTCTCGTTATTCAAGCCCCAATTTGCGGCTGGTGCGGCGGGGTGGATTCGACGGCGGAAACAGGGTGCGCGACGTTCCATCCAATTCCTCCCCCGGCGTCCCCGAACGCATCTGGACGGTCGTGGCGGCGATCCCGGTGGGCCGGGTAGCCACCTACGGGCAGGTGGCCGAGCTGGCCGGTTTGCCGCGTGGCGCGCGTGCCGTCGGCCTGGCGATGGCCCGGCTTCCCGCGGGGACGCGATTGCCCTGGCACCGGGTGATCAATGCGACGGGGAAGGTCTCGATTCCGGGCGCGGGAGGGGCTCGTCAGCAAACGCTGCTCGAAGCCGAGGGCGTGGCGTTCGTGGACGGACGCGTGAACCTCGCCCGGGTGCGCTGGCGTCCATGAGCATCTGTGGCCAACGGCGCACGCCACGCGGTTGCGCTTGCCTACGCAACGGGTAGGATGATTCGCACACGCGGCGAAGTGCGGCTGCGATAGCCTCCCCGCTCCAGGCAACCGGTGGGATGGGAAGGGAGATGAGCCAGGGAGACGCTGCAGGCCAGACGGAACCGGCGCGGAGTGCGAGCGCGGGATGGGCGCGGTACCGCCCGACGAGCGAGACGCTTGCCATCCTGGGTGTGGGCATCGCGCTCGCCGCGCTGATGCTCTCCGGATACGCGGGACTCCGGGCGGACATGCGCGCCCTGCATGAGGATATGAACGCTCAGGGGAGGGACTTGCGCGGCGAGATGCGTGTCCTGAGGACCGAGTTGCGTGGCGATATGCAGGCCTTGGCGAGCGAGTTGCGTGGCGATATGCAGGCCTTGGCGAGCGAGTTGCGTGGCGAGATGAAAGCGCTGGCGAGCGAGTTGCGCTCCGAGACTAACTCATATACAAAAGAGACGCTTCCCAAGATCATAACCCTGTACATATCGCTGGTAGCCGT
>VXNE01000323.1:7245-13438 GCA_009840715.1 Gammaproteobacteria bacterium | reverse complement strand
GCGTGGCGAGATGAAAGCGCTGGCGAGCGAGTTGCGTGGCGAGATGAAAGCGCTGGCCAGGGAACTGCGTGGCGAAATGGATGCCCTGCGGTCGGAGTTGCGTGGGGAGATGAGCGCCCTGCGGAAGGAGTTGCGTGGCGAGATGAGCGCCTTGGCAGGCGACCTGCGCTCGGAGCTCGGCGCGGTGCGCGAAGATGTCGCCGGGTTGCGAGAGGAGGTCGGCGACCTCAGTCGCGACGTGGCCACGCTGCGCGACGAGGTCGAGGAGATCCAGGCGGACTCGGCCGCACGCACCGTACCCTCTCCGGCCCTCTCCTTGCATGGCGCGGGAGTCCGGCCGGCGTCCGACCTGGCGGCCTCGACGGTGACACTCTGGAAGTCGGTCGACTCCTGACAACGCGCGCGACATGCGGCGGCGCCCAGCAGACGAGCGCGGCTTGAACGCCCGACGTCTGCGGACGGACCAAGGCGACAACGCGTCGGGCGCGGGGCTCGATCTGCGGGCCTTCCTGCAGCCCCGGGTCGCTGCCCTCCTTTTTCTCGGCTTCTCCTCCGGCCTGCCGCTCCTGCTCATCTTCGCGACGCTGTCTCTCTGGTTAAGGGAAGCCGGCGTCGAGCGGGCCGCGGTCACGTACTTCAGTTGGGCGGCGCTCGGTTACTCGTTCAAGTTCGTCTGGGCGCCGCTGATCGACAAGCTGCCGCTGCCGGTGCTGGGGCCCCGCCTGGGGCAGCGCCGAAGCTGGCTGCTCACCGCGCAGGTCGCGGTAATGGCGTCGATCGCCGCCATGGCGATGAGCGATCCGGGAACGCCGGCCGGGCTCACGGCGATGGCCTTCGCGGCGGTCGCGCTGGGGTTCTCCGCGGCGACCCAGGACATCGTGATCGACGCCTACCGCATTGAGGTGGCGGACGAGCAGATGCAGGCGCTCCTCGCCTCGGCCTACGTGGCCGGGTATCGGGCCGGCATGCTCGTGGCGGGCGCCGGCGCGCTCTACCTGGCCGCCGGCTTCGGCACCGACGCGGGCCACTACGTCTACGATGCCTGGAAGTGGACGTACCTGTGCATGGCCGGCGCGATGCTCGTGGGTGTGGTCACGACGTTCGCCGTGGGCGAGCCGGTCCGCAGGGACCTCGCGAGCGACTTTCACGGCGCGGGGGACTACGCGCGTTTCTTCGCCGTGTTCGCGATCATGGCCGCGGCGTTCGTGGCCCTGTTCCTGGGACTGTCCGACGGCGCCGGCGCGTTGCACCGCTGGGCGGCCGAAGGCCTTGGGATGCCCGCCGCCCTCGCGGGCTTCCTGGCGGAAGCGGGGCGCCTGACCCTGGCGCTCGCGCTGGCGCTCGCCGTGGCGCGCGCATGCGTCGGCGTCGGGATCGCGCGGGCCGAGATGGTGCGGGAGACGTACGTCGCGCCGGTGCTCGACTTCCTGCGCCGGTACGGCCGGGCGGCGGTGCCTATCCTGCTGCTGGTGGGCTTTTACCGCGTCTCCGACATCGTGCTCGGCGCCATCGCCAACGTCTTCTACTTCGACATGGGCTACAGCAAGGAAGAGATCGCCACGGTCACGAAGGTCTTCGGGCTCTGGATGACGATACTCGGGGGCTTCCTCGGCGCGGCCCTGGCGTTGAAGTACGGGGTCGTCCGGGTGCTCATGCTCGGGGCGGTGCTCACGGTCTTGACCAACCTGCTCTTCATCGCGCTCGCGGCGGCCCCGGGGGACGTGCTGCTGCTCTACGCCGTGATCGGGGCGGACAACCTGACCGCGGGGCTCGCGAGCGCCGCCTTCGTCGCGTACCTCTCGAGCCTGACCAGCCTGTCCTTCACGGCGATGCAATACGCCGTCCTGAGTTCCCTGATGACCCTGTTCCCGAAGCTGCTCGGCGGTTACTCGGGGCAGGTGGTCGATACGTTCGGCTACCCGGTGTTCTTCCTGGGCGCGGCCGTGATCGGCGTTCCGGTATTCTTGCTGATCGTCTGGGCCGCCCGCCTGCAGGGGCGCCGCGAAGGGGAGGCGGCGGCCGCGCAGGCAACGGGCTAGTCCACGGGGGAATGGCATGGCGGACCGCATCAGCCGAGTCGTGACGCGCACCGGCGACGGGGGAGAGACCTCCCTGGCCGACGGCAAGCGCTACCCCAAGCACCACCCCCGTCTCGCCCTGATCGGCACGCTTGACGAAGCCAACAGCTTCATCGGGCTGCTCGCGGCGAAGGCGGTGACCGAGCACCGGGAAAGCCTGACGACCATTCAGTCCCGGCTCTTCGACGTGGGCGGCGCGGTCGCCACCGGAGGTACTTCGGCGCCGTGGGCGGACCTCGCCGGTGACGTGGCAGAGGAGACGGAACGCCTGAACGCCGACTTGCCCGCCCTGCGGGAGTTCGTGCTGCCCGGCGGCAGCGAAACCGTCTCCCTCGCGCACGTCGCGCGCAGCCTGGTGCGCCGCGCGGAGCGCACGTTCTGGGAAGAAGCGCCGTCGCTCCCGCTGCTGGCCGAGGCCGGGGTGGGCGCCTACCTGAACCGGCTGTCCGACTACTTCTTCGTGCTCGCACGCACGATCGCGCGGGAGCACGGCGTCGCGGAAGTGCTCTGGGAGCCGTTGTAGGCCGACATGGCGAACGACCCCCTGCTGACGCCGTTCAGGCTGAAGCACCTGACGTTGCGCAACCGGATCATGATCACGTCGCATGAACCGGCCTATCCCGAGGACGGCATGCCCAAGGACCGATACCGGGCCTATACGGTCGAGCGGGCCAGGGCCGGCGTTGCGCTGACGATGACCGCCGGGTCGGCGTCCGTCGCGCGCGACAGCCCACCCGTCTTCAACAACGTGCTCGCCTGGAAGGACGAAGTCGTCGGCTGGATGAAGCGCATCGCCGACGAGTGCCACGACCACGGCGCCGCGGTCATGATCCAGCTCACCCATCTTGGCCGCCGCACCCGTTGGGACGCCGGGGACTGGCTGCCGGTGGTCTCCGCCGGACACGAGCGCGAAGCCGCGCACAGGGCGTTCCCGAAACGGGCCGAGGACTGGGACATCGCGCGCATCGTGGGCGACTACGCCGATGCGGCCGAGAGAATGCAGGCGGCCGGGCTCGACGGCATCGAACTGCAGGCGTACGGCCACCTCATGGACCAGTTCTGGTCACCGTTGACGAACTCCCTTGAGGGGCCGTATGGCGGCGACCTGCGGAACCGCGTGCGCCTGACGATGGACGTCCTGGCCGAGATACGCAGGCGCGTCGGCCCCGACTTCATCGTCGGCGTGCGCTACACCGCGGACGAACGGTTGCCCGGAGGGCTCACGGAAGAGGAAGGACTCGAGATCTCGCGCATGCTCAGGGGCAGCGGGATGGTGGACTTCCTGAACGTGGTCCGCGGGCATATCGACACGGATGCCGGCCTCACCGATGTCATACCCGTGCAGGGCATGCGCAGCGCTCCCCATCTCGACTTTGCGGGGAGGGTCCGGGCCGCGACCGGCTTTCCGGTCTTCCACGCCGCGAGGATTCCTGACGTGGCGACGGCCCGCCATGCGATCGCGAGCGGCAAGCTCGACATGGTGGGCATGACGCGGGCGCACCTGGCGGACCCGCACCTGGTGCGCAAGATCGTCGAGGGGCGCGAAGAACGCATTCGCCCCTGCGTGGGGGCGAACTATTGCCTGGACCGCATCTACCAGGGCGGCGAGGCGTACTGCATTCACAACCCGGCGACGGGACGCGAGCTGACGATCCCGCACGAGATTCCGGCCGCGGCCGCAAAGCGGCGCCTCCTCGTCGTCGGCGCCGGCCCCGCCGGCCTCGAGGCCGCGCGCGTGGCCGCCGAACGCGGCCATGACGTGACCGTGCACGAGGCCGCCGACGCCCCGGGCGGCCAGGTGCGGCTTACGGCGCGGTCCGAACGACGGCGGGAGATGATGTCGATCGTCGACTGGCGATACGAAGAGTGCGTAAGGATGGGCGTCGCGTTTCGCTTCAACAGCTTCGCCGATGCGGACACCATCCTGGCCGGGAGCCCGGACGTCGCCATCGTCGCGACGGGAGGCCTGCCGCATACCGAGGTTCTCGAGGACGGGAACGACCTGGTGGTATCGGCGTGGGACATCCTTTCCGGGGATGTCCGGCCTGGCGCGAATGTTCTCGTCTACGACGACGCCGGCGATCACGCGGGGCTGCAGGCCGCCGAATTCGCCGCGGAGACGGGGGCGACGGTGGAACTCATGACGCCGGACCGGACCCTTTCGCCCGAAGTGATGGCGATGAATCTCGTTCCGTAAAGCCGCCCCCCCCCGCAACTCTCCGTCCCATTCACGGACACGGGGCGCCTGCGCGGCGCGACCCGCGCGGGTAACCAGCTGGGGCCCGCCGGGGGCAGCGACTACGGCGAGGCCCGGCGCGAACGCCAGGTCGACCAGGTCGTCGTGAACCACGGAACCCGTCCGCTGGACGACCTGTACGCCGATCTCAAGCCGCTTTCGAAGAACCTGGGTGAGATCGATCACCAGGCGCTCGTGGGGGGGCGTCCCCAAGATGTTCGCGCGAATCCGGCAGGCAGTTTCCAGTTGTTTCGCATCGGGGACGCGGTGGCCTCCCGCAACACGCACGCGGCGATCCTCGACGCATTGAGGCTGGTCAAGGACCTGTAACGTTTCAATGCTGGACGGGTTCGACCTCGCGGCGGTCGTCTTCGGCCTGTCGCTGATCGCCACGTTCGCCTTGGCCTGGATCGGGCGCAGGGCGTCAAGGCGCGACACGGGCGACCGCGACCTCGCGGGACGCGGTCTGAACCGGTGGCTCGTCGGTCTGAGCGCAGCGGCGACGGGCAACAGCGGGTTCATCGTCACCGGCGCCGTGGGACTCGGCTACGTGGGGGGCCTGCAGTGGACGCTGATTCCCCTGGGCTGGCTGCTCGGGGACCTGCTCTTCTGGTTCCTGGTGCCCGAGCGACTCAACCGGATGGCGCGCAGGGCCGACGCCACCACCTTGTCCGAACTGCTTGGAGATGGGCTTTCCGGTCCATCGGCTCGTCTGCTGCGCCGCCTTGTGGCCGTCGTCCTGACGGTGTTCCTGGCCACGTACACCGCCGCGCAGTGGCTGGCGGGCCAGAAGTTCCTGTCGTCCGCCTTCGGGTTCGGCGGCTACGCCGCGTTCCTGCTCTTCTCGGTGACGATCGTTGCCTACTCCACGCTGGGCGGTTTCCGCGGGTCGGTCTATGTCGACACCATGCAAGCCGTCATCAGCCTGTGCAGCACGGTGCTGGCGCTCGTTTTCATCGCGGCCGTGGCGCTGGCCGACGGGGCCGCGTTTGCCGTCAACATCCAGGACGCGCCGGCGGGCTTCTTCTCGCTTGCGCCGAATGCGCAGTACGGGGCAAGCCTGGGGGTGCTGTTCGGCTTCGCCGCGGCGGCGTTCGGCTTCAGCATGAGCCAGCCGCAGGTGATCACGCGGTATTTCGCCGGGAGCAGTCCGGAAGAGACGCGGTCGGCGCGGTGGATCTACATCGGTTTCATCCAGGTCACCTGGCTCGCCATGACGGTGTTCGGGGCCGTGCTGCGGGGCGTCATGCCGGGGCTCCCTGACCCGGAGTCCGGGCTCGTCGTGTTCTTCGACACGCTCGCGCACCCGGTCGTGGCGGGGCTCATCTTCGCCTACGTCTACGCGATCATCGGCTCGACCGCGAACAGCATCATCGTGGCCGTGTCGCAGTCGATCAGGAGGGACCTCCTGCCCGGCGGCGCCGGGGAGCGGAAGGAGCGCGCCACGCCGTTCTGGATCATCGCCGCGGTCGGGGTAGTGACGATCGTCCTCTCGTTCGCGCTGGCCGGCAACGTCTTCACCATCGCCACCGGGGCGTTCTCGAAGATGGGCGCCGCCATCGCGGCGCCGGTAGTGATCAAGGTCTTCCGCTTCCGCCATGACGCGACCTCCCTCACGCTGGCCGTGCTCTCCGGTCTGGCGGCGGCGTACGCGTGGGAGGCGTTGGGTTTTGCGACGGTGTTGAACGAAGCGGGCGTCGGGATGGTCGTCGGCCTCCTCGTCAACCGGATGTACTGCGGTCTCCGGCAATACCGGGTTTGACGCCCCGGGCGGCACGGGGGGGGCCCCGGGGCGCCCCCCCCCCCCCAACCACCCCCGCATCACGGGAATCGCGGCGACATCCGCCTACAAGTTTACCCCCACGAGCGCCATTAGCGG
>VXNE01000323.1:0-7235 GCA_009840715.1 Gammaproteobacteria bacterium | reverse complement strand
GTCGGCCTCCTCGCCACCCGGATGTACGGCGGGCTCCGCCAAAACGGGGTTTGCCGCCCCGGGCGGCACGGGCGGCCACGAGGGCCGCCCCTACAGCACCAGCCTCCGGATGTCGCCGAGCAGGCGCGTCAGTGCGACGACGAAGTTCCCGCCTTCGACGCCGTTGAGGGCCCGGTGATCGTAGGAGAGCGACAGGGGCAGCATGGCGCGCGGCTCGAAGGCGGCGCCGTTCCACCGGGGTTTCGTGTCGAGCCGCCCGACGCCCAGGATGGCGACTTCGGGGGCGTTCACGATCGGCGTGAAGCCGGTGCCGCCCTGGCGTCCCAGGCTCGAGACCGTGAAGCAGCCGCCGCTCAAATGGTCGGGCGCCAGGCGCCCGTTCCGCGCGAGTTCGGACAGTTCGGCGATCTCGGCGGCGAGCGCCCAGACGCCCTTGCTGTCCACGTCGCGCAGCACCGGGACGATCAGCCCGTCGTCGGTGTCCACGGCGAAGCCGATGTGGCGGTAGTGCTTGAGGATGAGCCCGTCCACGGCGGGATTGAGCGAGGCGCAGAACCGGGGGAAGGCGCCGAGGTTCTCCGCGCAGGCCTTTACGATGAAGGGCAGGAGCGTGAGCTTGACGCCCCGGGCCTTGGCCTGATCCCCCAGTGAGCGGCGGAACCCGTCGAGGTCGGTGACGTCCGCCTCGTCGTGTTGCGTGACGTGGACGACGTTCAGCCAGTTCCGATGCAGGTTGCGGGCGCCCCGGTTGCGGATGCGCGTGAGCGGGACCTCTTCCACGGGTCCGAACTTCGAGAAATCGATCGCGGGAATCGCCGGCAGCGCTGCGGAAGCGGGAGTGGCTCCGCCCGCCATCGCCGACTTCACGAAGCCCTTGACGTCGTCCTTCAGAATCCGCCCGCGGGGTCCCGAACCGCGGACATCGCTCAGGGCGACCCCGAGTTCCCTGGCGAGGCGGCGGACCGCGGGACCCGCATACACGCCCGCTCCGTCGGCGGCCCCGTCGAGCTGGACCGGGGGCGGTGGAGGTTGCGGTGCAACGGACGGGGTGGGCTGCGAAGGTGCGGCTTCCGCAGGCGCCGATGGCTGCGGTACCGCTTCTTCCCGGGTTCGCTCTCCGGACGCCTCCCGGGTCACCTCGAGCACGGCGACGACGTGGCCGGAATCGACCACGTCGCCGAGTTCCACCCGGATCTCGGCCACCGTGCCGGCGAACGGCGACGGGACTTCCATCGAGGCCTTGTCGGACTCGATGACGATCAGGGCGCCGTCGACTTCGACGCTGTCGCCGGGCCCCACGCAGAGTTCGATGACTTCGACGTTCTCCGCGTCGCCGATGTCCGGAATCACTACCTCTCGCGCGGTCACGTGTACCTCGGGTTCGGCTTGTCGGCGTGGATGCCGAGGTCGTGCATGGCCTTCGCGACCTGGGCCTCGGGCACGACCTGGCGCCGCGCGAGTTGTTCCAGGGCGGCGAGGGTCACGAACCTCTCGTCCACCTCGAAGAAATGGCGCAGCTTCCCGCGGGTGTCGCTGCGGCCGAAACCGTCCGTGCCCAACACGCGGTAGGGCGCGTCGAAGTGCCCCCGGATCGATTCGGCCTGGGTACGGATGTAGTCGGTGGAAGCCACCACCGGGATCTCCCCGTCGAGGCAGCATGCGACATGACTGCGCCGCGGTTCCTCGCCGGGATGCAGCAGGTTCCACCGCTCCGCGTCGGCGCCGTCGCGCGCGAGTTCGGTGAAGCTCGTGACGCTCCAGACCTCGCTGGCCACGTCGAACTCCTCGTGCAGGCGTTCCGCCGCCGCGAGCACCTCGCGCAGGATGACGCCGCTGCCGAGCAGGCGCACGCGCCGCGGCCCCTCGTCCTCGAACGCACCGCGGGTGCACAGGCGGTACATGCCCTTGAGGATGCCCGGGGCCGCGCCCTCGGGCATGGCCGGCTGGACGTAGTTCTCGTTCATCAAGGTGATGTAGAAGAAGACGCGCTCGCGCTCCGCGTACATGCGCCGGAGCCCTTCGTGGAGGATGACCGCCAGTTCGTAGGCGTAGCAGGGATCGTAGGCGACGCAGTTCGGAATCGTGGACGCCAGCACGTGGCTGTGGCCGTCCTGGTGCTGCAGGCCCTCGCCGTTCAGGGTGGTCCTGCCCGCGGTCGCTCCGAGCAGGAAGCCGCGGGCCTGCGTGTCGCCCGCCGCCCAGGCGAGGTCGCCCACGCGCTGGAAGCCGAACATCGAGTAGAAGATGTAGAACGGGATCAGCGTGTAGCGGTGCGTGCTGTAAGACGTCGCGGCCGCCAGCCACGCCGAGAAGGCGCCGGCCTCGTTGATGCCTTCCTCCAGCACCTGACCGTCCAGGGACTCGCGGTAGGACGCGATCTCGCCGTGATCCTCGGGTTCGTAGAGCTGTCCCTCCGACGAGTAGATGCCGAGCTGGCGAAACATGCCTTCCATGCCGAACGTGCGCGCCTCGTCCGGCACGATCGGCACGACCCGGTCGCCGATCGTCCTGTCGCGGGCGAGGGTCGAGAGCATGCGTACGAATGCCATCGTCGTGGATATCGAGCGTTTGCCGCTGCCCTGCACGTGCGCCTTGAAGACGTCGATCCCCGGAACCGCGATGTCCGCGGTGTCGACGATCCGGGCCGGCAGCGGGCCTCCGAGTTGCTCGCGCTGCCGGTTCAGGTAGACGGTCTCCGGGGCGTCCTCGGCGGGACGGTAGTAGGGCACGCTCGCGAGTTCTTCGTCGGTGAGCGGCACGTCGAAACGGTCGCGGAAGTGCTTGAGGTCCTCGAGGTCGAGCTTCTTGACCTGGTGCGTCGTGTTCTCGGACTCGCCGGCGTCGCCCATGCCGTAACCCTTGACGGTTTTCGCCAGGATGACGGTCGGCTCGCCGGTGTGGTGCATGGCCGCGTGATAGGCCGCGAACACCTTGAACGGGTCGTGCCCGCCGCGGTTGAGCCGCATGATGTCGTCGTCGGAGAGGTGATCCACGAGTTCGAGCAGCTCCGGGTGGCGGCCGAAGAAGTGCTCGCGCGTGTACCCGCCGCCCTTCGCCTTGTAGTTCTGGTACTCGCCGTCGACGGTCTCGTTCATGCGCTGCAGCAGCAGCCCCGTCGTGTCCTTCGCGAGCAGCGGGTCCCACAGGCGACCCCAGATCACCTTGATGACGTTCCAGCCGGCGCCGCGGAACACGCCCTCGAGTTCCTGGATGATCTTGCCGTTGCCGCGCACGGGCCCGTCGAGGCGCTGCAGGTTGCAGTTGACGACGAAGACGAGGTTGTCGAGGCGCTCACGGCCCGCGAGCGAGAGCACGCCCAGGGACTCCGGTTCGTCGCACTCGCCGTCGCCCAGGAACGCCCACACCTTCCGGTCCCCCATCGGGATGAGCCCACGCCGGTCGAGGTATTTCATGATGTGGGCCTGGTAGATCGCCTGGATCGCGCCGAGCCCCATCGACACGGTGGGGAACTGCCAGTAATCCGGCATCAGCCAGGGGTGGGGATACGAGGACAGTCCCCCGCCGTCGACCTCGCGCCGGAACAGGTCGAGCTGTTCCTCCGTCAGCCGGCCCTCGAGGAACGAGCGGGCGTAGATGCCCGGAGCGCTGTGGCCCTGGAAGTAGATCAGGTCCCCCGCGTGTTCCTCCGTCGGACCCCGGAAGAAGTAGTTGAAGCCCACGTCGTAGAGCGTCGCGGCCGACGCGAACGTCGAGATGTGTCCTCCCAGGCCTCCGTCGCCCCGGTTTGCCCGCACCACCATCGCGAGCGCGTTCCAGCGGATCAGCGAGCGGATCCGGCGTTCCATGAACAGGTCCCCCGGCATGAAGGCCTCCTCGGTGGCCGGGATCGTGTTCCGATAGGGGGTGGTGATGGTATAGGGGAGGCGCGCACCGGTCTGCGTCATGCGTGCCGACAGGCGTTCGAGCAGGAAGTTGGCGCGGTCCGTCCCGCCGTGGTCCAGTACGTATTCGAGCGCTTCGAGCCACTCGCGCGTCTCGTCCGGGTCGATGTCCTGCAGACCCCTGGGGTAGTCCATCGTCCTCCGTAGCGGCCGCGACCGATGGGTCGGGACCGATTATAAGCCTTCGGTCGAACCCGACCCGGAACGGGACGGCCCCGCCGCCGACCGGATCACCCGAAGCCAGTCGAACGCGGGGCCGGGATCCGTCTTGCGCCCCGGGGCGATCTCGTTGTGTCCGACGATGGCCGCGGGGTCGAGGCGCGGGTAGCGGCGGGCGAGGGCCCGGAGTACCTGCGCGAGCATGGCGTATTGGCTCTCGGTGTAGGGGACGTGATCCGCTCCTTCAAGCTCGATGCCGACCGCGAAGTCGTTGCAGTTCCGTCGCCCGCCCCAGCTCGACGCACCCGCGTGCCAGGCGCGGCGGTCGAAGGGCACGAACTGCGTGGTCGTCCCTTCCCGGTCGATGAAGAGGTGGGCCGAGACGCGCACACCCTCGAGATCGGCCAGCCGCGGGTCCGCGGCGCAGTCGAGCCGGTTCCGGAACAGCTCCTCCACGAGGCCGGAACCGAACTCCCCGGGAGGCAGGGAGATGCCGTGGAGGACGACCAGCGAGATGTCTTCCGGGTCGGGCCGGGCATTCTCGTTCTCCGACGGGACGCGCCGCGCGGCCGTGAGCCAGTGGTCGGGGCTTACAATCACGCCGCGATGATATGCGAGCCCCCGCCATGCCACAGCGCGTGACACCGCCGCCGGAGGCGGTCGTCCGGCGCAACGTGCGCGAAGCGCTCGCGGAGGATGTGGGCGACGGCGACGTGACCGCCGCGCTGATCCCGGCCGACCAGTACACCCGCGCGGAGGTGATCTCGCGTTCCGCGGGCGTCTTCTGCGGGGCGCCGTGGGTGCGAGAGGTCTGCGCGCAGACGGATGCGGACATCGGGATCGGCTGGCGTGTCACGGACGGGGCGGAGATCGGCCCGGACGCTACGCTGTTCACGCTCGGGGGGCGGGCGAGGAGCCTGCTCACCCTGGAGCGGACGCTGCTCAACTTCGTGCAGTTGCTCTCGGGCACCGCCACGGCGGCACGGGCGTGCGTCCAGGCGGTGGCGGGCACCGGCACCCGGATCCTGGACACGCGCAAGACCGTGCCCGGCCTGCGCGCGGCCCAGAAGTACGCGGTGGCGGTAGGCGGGGCGGACAACCACCGCATGGGACTCTTCGACGCGTTCCTCATCAAGGAGAACCACATTCTCGCGGCGGGCGGGATTCGCGCCGCGATTCTCGCGGCGCGGGCGGCCCACCCCGAGTTGACGCTCGAAGTGGAGGTCGAGGACCTGGCTGAACTGGAAGAGGCGCTCGCCGCGGGGCCGGACGTCGTGATGCTGGACAACTTCTCGCTGGAAGAGATGGCGGCGGCCGTCCGGGCCAACGCCACCGGTACCCGTCTGGAAGCCTCCGGAGGCATCGCGGTGGACGACCTCGCGGCGGTGGCCCGGACGGGCGTCGACTACATCTCGGTCGGGGCGATCACGAAGCACGTCACGCCGCTCGACCTGTCGATGCGGTTCGCGTGAGCAGTGCTTGAGTGGTGCCGGAACGGAGACTCGAACTCCGGACAACCGCATTACGAATGCGGTGCTCTGCCAACTGAGCTATTCCGGCGCGGCCGCGTGCGTGGGTGCGGTGGCGAAGGATAGCGCGTCGGTGGGGAAGGGGGAACGCCCCCGGGGGTCCTGGCAGCGTCCCGGCAGCACCTCGGGCCTTCAGCACGGCCGCCTTGCGGGCATGATCCGGCAGACCGAGCGGCCTGCCGGGTCGGTCGCGGTGACCCGGTAGCCCGCCTCGTCGGCCAGCACGACGTATGTCGCACCGTCGGGGTTTCGGGGCGCCCATCCGGTCGCGTCGGTGAGCGAGGTGTCGTCGGTGGCGAAGTCCCATGTGCCGATGCCGTAGGATCCGGTGCGCAGGCGGGTGTCCTGCTGGAACGGCTCCATCGTGGCGATCTCCGCGGCGAGGACCCCCACCGCGGCCGTCTCGACGTAGTCGCGGTACGCGGGCAGGGCGATCGCCGCGACCGTCGCGATAATGGCGATCGCAATCATCAGCTCGATGAGCGTGATGCCGCCGCAGCCACGGATGGTCCTCAGAGGTCGGCCCATCGGATCACGCGCTGCTCGCCGGCCGGGAAGTCGCCGTAGGCGGGGCGGGTCAGGGTGACGGCGTAGTCACCGTCACCGGCGATCGTGCCCGCCTGCGAAACGCCGACCTGGCCCTGCCCGGCGTCGCCGGTCAGTCCCGCGATGTACGGCGGCCCGCCTCCTGGCGCGGTGCCGCCGCTGCCCGCGAGACGTTCTATCCAGAAGGCGTCGGACATGAGTGCGTCCTGCTCCTCGGGAGTGCGCACGCGCATCGCCAGTTCCGTCTGGATCTTGCGGAGCTCCGCTTCGACGAAGCTCGCCGCCGCTTCGTAGTGCGTGTTCACCTTGGCCATGTTCGCGTTCTGCACGTAATCCCGGTAGAGCGGCAGCGCGATCGCCGCGAGGATGCCGGCGATGGCGACCACGATCATCAGTTCGATCAGCGTGAATCCGGACGGGCGTGGCATGGACTGGCTCCTCGAATGTGGCGGTGTCGGACGGGGCCCGGTGTTGAGCTATGGTAATCGGGCGTAGCCGGGATCGCGTGCGTGATCGACGGGTCGGCGCGTGCGTGGGTGCTGCAATCGGTGTAGGCGAAACGCTACGCGGATGGCACGTCTTTGCCGGTGCCGGCCGATCCTCCGCGACGATGTCCTACACGATTTGCGGACCGTGCCCGTAGCCCGCGCAGTTGGGCCTCTCTAGAGTCCGGGAGGATTAGCCGCAGCGAGTAGCGAAGCCTGATGAGCGCTGGGAACGCGACGGCGAGGGAGACGCTCGCCAGGGCCCGGGACTTCGGTGTCCCGGCCCTCGACCTGGGCGCGTTCGACCTCGCGGCGAGCGCGACCGGAGTTGTCGACGAGGCGCTCGGCGGCAAGCATGGGGTGTTGCCGCTGGTACGCCGGGGGCGGCGGCTGCACGTCGCCGTGACCGACCCGGCCGATACGCGGGCGCTGGACGAGATCAAGTTTCGGACCGGCCTCGATGTGGAGCCCGTACTCGTGGAGGCCGATGCCCTGGCCGCCGCCGTGGGGGGGCGGGGCGCCCCGGGGGCGGCCGGCGGGGGGGCGGGCGGCCGCCGCGCCCCCCCCCGCCCCCCGGGGCCGGCCCAGGGTCAGCCGGCCCACGCGCCCAAAAG
>VXNE01000018.1 GCA_009840715.1 Gammaproteobacteria bacterium | reverse complement strand
CCACGCGGACTATCATCTCTCGCCCGTGCTCCGGGTCGGCGAACTCGCGGAAGCCGTGCCGGGCATGGTGGCCACGCAGCACTCCGGCACGGGCAAGGCCAACCAGTACTTCCTGCGCGGCTTCAACCTCGACCACGGCACGGACTTCTCCGCGTACCTCGACAACGTGCCCGTCAACATGCGCACCCACGGCCACGGCCAGGGATACCTCGACCTGAACTTCCTCATTCCCGAGATGGTCGAGACCGCCGTGTACCGCAAGGGCGTCTACCACGCCGAGAAGGGGGATTTCTCGTCCGCCGGGAGCGTCGACTTCGCGTACCGTAGCGAGTTGCCGGAGCCCATCCTTGCGGTCGCGCTGGGCGAACACGGTTACGCGCGCGGCATGAGCGCGGGCAGCGCCCCGCTCGGCAACGGCGTCCTCACCGGCGCCGTCGACGCGACCCGGTACGACGGACCCTGGCGGCTGGACGAGAGCCTCGAACAGTACAAGTTCCACCTCGGCTACGGCCGCGCCCTCGGATCCGTCGAAGTGCGGGCCGCGGTCCACGGCTACGACGGCCAGTGGAACGCCACCGACCAGATCCCCCGCCGGGCGGTCCGCGCCGGGCTCCTCGACCGGACCGGGTTCGTCGATCCGGACCTCGGCGGCGAGACCCGGCGCTTTGCCGCCACGGCGCAGGCCGACGCCGGGTCATGGCGCATCGGCGCCTATTGGCTCGACTACGACCTGACCCTGTTCTCCAACTTCACCTATCTGCTCGACCACCCCGCGCGGGGCGACGAGTTCGAGCAGCGGGACGAGCGCACGGTGCGCGGCCTGTGGCTGCACGGCGACACGAGCGCGTGGATCGGCGAACTCCCCTTCTCCTTCCGGTGGGGCGTCGCCGCGCGCCTCGACGACATCGGCGAAGTGGGGCTCTACGGCACCGACGCGCGTGTGCGCACCCACGTCCGCCGCCGCGACCGGGTGGATGAAGCGTCCGTCGGCGCGTACGGCGAACTCGAACTGGGGCTCGGAGAACGCCTCCGGGGCGTCCTGGGCCTGCGCGCGGACTACTACGACTGGGACGTCTTGGCCATGCGCGCCGCCGACGACACCGCGGGCGACGACCGCCTCGCGAGCCCCAAGGTCAGCATCGCCTACGAAGTCGCCGACGGGCTCGAGGCCTACCTGAGCTGGGGCCGCGGGTTCCACTCCAACGATGTGCGGGTATTGCGCGACCCCGGGGACCCGGCGGCCGCGGGCACGAGCGTCCCCGACGTGCTCGCGGCGTCGGAGGGCGCCGAGATCGGACTCCGCTTCGAGCCCCACCCGTACTTCAACGCGACGCTCGTCGGCTTCTGGCTGGAACTCGATTCCGAACTCGTCTACGTCGGCGACGCCGGCGTGACCGAACCCAGCGACGCATCCGTCCGCAAGGGTCTCGAACTCACCGCATTCTGGCAGCCTCGGGACTGGCTGACGCTCAATGCCGCATACACCGTGAGCGATGGGCAACTGGACGGCGGCGCGGAGATTCCGGGAGCCGTGGAACGAACTTTCCACGCCGGCGCGACCGCGCTGCTCGGCGCCGGATTGCGCGCCAGCCTGAACGCGCGCCATCTCGGGGAGGCGCCGCTGGCGGAGGACGGTTCGGTGCGTTCGGACGCCTCGTGGCTCGTACACGCCGGCGCGGCCTGGCGCTACCGACGGGCCGAGTTCGGGCTCGACCTGTTCAACGTCCTCGATTCGCGGGACGACGACATCGCTTACTACTACGCTTCCCGCCTGGCGGGGGAGCCGGCGGGAGGCGTCCTCGACACGCACTTCCATCCGCTCGAACCACGGACGATGCGGGCGCGGTTCGTGCTGCGCTTCTGACGTACCGGTCTCAGGTCACGCTACAGGCCCGCGGACGGCGGACCAGCGCAGCCGTCGTTCCGCCGGCGACGCGTCGCCTCGCCGCGGCAACGCGATGACCGCCCCACCCGGCATGACCTCCTCGCCGCGCTGGTTGCGCGACCAGGTCCGCACGCGCACGCAGGCCTCGCCGTCGTCCGAGGCGAACTTCTCCACGACCTCGCCGCCCATGCGGATCACGTCGCCGTGGAACACGAAGCGCCGGTACTGGGCGTTCGCTTCCCGGATCCACGCGTGGTCTCCCATCCAATGCGTGAGCTGGTGGATGTGCCAGCACTGCCGCTGGAAGCCGACGTCGTACTGCAGGGCGACGCCCATGGCGTTCGCCGCAGCCTGGTTGTAGTGCACCGCGTAGATCGGCTCCAGCGCCATCGTCGCCGGATCGCGGAACGCCCACGCCGGGTGTTTCCGGTATTGCCGCAGCGACACGCCGTTCGCCGCCACGCGCGGGATCGGCGGTCCCCCGGCCGCGACGTAGGCGACCTCGTCGGTCATGCCGATGGGTCCCTTGACGATCGG
Organism: Gammaproteobacteria bacterium; assembly: GCA_009840715.1. GTDB lineage: Bacteria > Pseudomonadota > Gammaproteobacteria > Pseudomonadales > Azotimanducaceae > VXNE01. The sequence continues at coordinate 13,620 of VXNE01000018.1, read as the reverse complement.
ATCGAGCGGGTCGCCGACCTCTACATCCTCCCACCAGCGGGGCTCGGCGCCGCGCGACTCCTCCGCGAGCACTTCCGCCTCGATGGCCTCGACCTCGTCCTCCGTCCAACGGTGGGGAATCTCCGTACCGGCCCCCTGCCCCGAACCTCCGGCCTTCTGGCGCATGAAGTTCATGACGTACCAGCGGATCTCCGCCACGAGTTCGCCGCGCTGGTTGCGGTACCGGTTGTGGAAACGGTCGACGACCATCGTCTCGGCGAAGGAGCTCGGCCGCGGTCCGTCGAACCCCTCGTAGAGACACGACGCCCGTATCGTGTCCCCGACGTACACCGGCAGGTGGAAGGTCAGTTCGCTGCTCGAGTGGAACGACCCGAGCCCCGGCCAGCCGAACTGCAGCCCCGAGAAGCAGCCCATGACGAACGACGGCGGCGCGACGGGCGCCCCGTAGACGCTCGACGCCGCACGATCCACCTCGCGCCAGAGCGGGTTCGGGTCGCCGATCGCGTTAGCGAAGCGCTCCACCGCGAGCCGCGTCGCGACATCGTTGTTCACCGAGTGGTCGATGCGCAGCTCCGTGCCCGCGAGGCCGCGCATCCGCTCGAGCATCGCCGCGTCCAGTTCGGCCTGCGCCATCCGCGCCCGTGGTTCGCGTGCTTCGTCTGTCATGTGGCTTTTGGGAGTACCGTCCGTCCGGGATATCGTTTCGTGCCGATGATAGCCGGGGCGAGCCGGTTTTCGCGTTGACAGACGCATCCATTGGCGCTCAAATGCCGTCTGGCGTTTACTGAGCCCAGGCGCCCAATGCGTGCAGGCACCGCAGCAGAGCGGCCGAGAAGCGAATGGCGATCGGGGTGGACCCTGGTCCTGGCCGCCGCTGTCGGGCTTGGGGCGGGGACGATCCACTATCACTCGCTCGGCGTGATGATCGTGCCCCTCGAGCAGGCCATGGGATGGCCCCGGCGCGACATCAGCGCGGGCTTGCTGATCACCAGCATCGCGACGATTTTCTTCGTCTTTGCCGCAGGCGCGATAGCGGATCGCATAGGCGCGCGCCGCGTTGGCGTGGCCGGCCTGGTCTCCTACGCCATCGCGCTGGTCGTGATAGGGCTGTCGGGCCCCGGGCTCGGGAGCTGGTACCTCGCGTGGGGTTTCCTGGCGGTGGTGCACGGCATGGCATCCGGCGTGATCTGGTCTCTCGCCATCGTCAGCCGGTTTTCCCGGCACCGCGGCCTGGCCCTGGCGCTTACGCTGAGTGGGTCGGGGATCTGCGTTGGGTTGGTGCCTCCGTTCGCGCTCCTGCTGATTGAAATCTGGGGGTGGCGAGCAGCGTACTTCGGGCTGGGGGCCGTGATCATCCTAGTGGCGTTGCCGCTGGTGCTCGCGTTCTTCAGGGACGCCCACGATCTGGCCAGATCGGCGTCAGGCCGAGCAACCGTAAGGGACTTCTCCGAGGATGCACGCACAAACAAGACCGGATTGAGCTGGCGGGCGGCACTGGCCGGGCGCCATGTCTGGCAGCTTGCCGCCAGCTTCTTCCTGATCGCGATTGCCGTGTCGACGCTCCTGGTGCACCTGCAGCCGATGTTGAGGGACACGGGGATGACAGGGAGGACCGCCGCATTCGTGGCCTCTGTCGTGGGACCGTCTCTGATCGTCGGACGACTGGTGACGGGTGCCCTGCTGGATCGGCTCAGGACGCCGCTTGTGGCGGGCACCGTCGCCGTGTTTCCGGCCGTCTGTTGCCTGATGATGCTCGGTTTCGACGGTTCGGTCGTCGTTGCCGTCCTGATCGCGATACTGCTCGGGGTAGCCACCGGAGCGGAAGGCGATGTCCTGGCATTCATCGTGGCCAGGTACCTGGGCGCCAAGAACTACGGCGCCCTGTTCGGGATCGTCGGGGGGATCTTCGGGCTGGGAATGGGACTGGCGCCGGTCCTGGCCGGCATGTCATACGATGAGCTGGGTTCGTACTCGCTGTTGTTGCAGATCAACGTGGTTTGTTCCCTGCTTGGTGCGGGGATGCTGTACGCAATGGGTCGAGCGCCCGACTACGGTTGACTCGTGTCAGGCCCTTCCCGCCGCAACTCAAGCACACTCCCTTCCGCATCCCCCGCGACGTAGACCGCGCCGTCCGGCGCGACCGCGAGGCCGGCGAAGGTCGTGAGCGGTCCGGGCATGAGTTCCGGGATGCCCGGCAACGACCCCTCGGGCGTTCCGGGCGGGAACCCCACGGGCAGTTCGCGTGCGACGGTCGACCGCCTCCCGCTCGAGAGGGATACGACGATCAGCTCCTTCCGGAGGGCGTCGAGGACGAAGAGTTCGTCGTCGTGCACGGCAAGGCCCTGGGGGCTGCCGAGGCCATCCAATACCGTGGCGGTGTCGGCGCCGATGTGCAGGACACGCCCGCCGTCGCGGTCGCTGACGAAACACGAACCGTCGGGAGCGGCAGCGACGCCGGACGGACGGCCGAGTCCGGCCGCGATGGCCGATACGTCGCCACCGTGCCCGATGCGCAGCAGACGACCGGTCCCGCCCTCCGCGACGAGCAGCGTGCCGTCGGGAGCCACGGCGACGCCATAGAGTTCTTCCAACCCCTCGGCAACGAGGGAGGTTTCCCCAGACTCGAGGTCGCAGGACACGACGTTCCCCGCCGACACGGTGACATAGGCAAGGGAAGCGGAGGCGGCGGCGACGCCGCGCGGGAAGCCCGGAAAGCCCGGCTTCGCGAAGTGCAGAGGATGGTCGATCTCCCCATCGGGCGAAATCGAGACGAGACTGAACACGTCGGCGACAAGGACACGATCGCCGGCGGCGGAGATCCCGAACGGACCCACGAGCCCCGGCCACAGTATCCGGCGCTCGCTTCCGTCACCCGAGATCTCCGAAACGCCCCCATCGACGAAGTTGGACAGGAACAGCCGCCCGTCGCCGTCGAATTCGAGGTTGTCGAGGCCGGGCCGGACCCTCGCCAGCGTTGTGCGCGCACGCGTTTGAACGTCGACGCGCGTGACCTCGCCGCTGTCCGCCTGGGTCGTGACGAGGCGACCCTTCCCGTCGAACTTCACGGCGGTCGGCCTCGCGAGCCCCTCCAGGAATCGCTCCGGCGGTCCACCCGCCAGGTCACAGCGCCAGATTTGTCCGAGGCCGACCTCCGGAAAGTAGAGCTTCTCGTCCGGTCCGACCATGAGCGCGTTCGGCAGTTGGAGATTGTCGGCGATGACGCGCGGCGCGCGCCCGTCCCGAAACAGCTCGAGCAGGCGACCGCCCGGGCGACACTCATCGACGAACAGCCGATCCCGGTAGACGGCGATACCGTTCGCGGAAGGCAGGTCGTCCGCGAACACTCGCACCCGCCCGTCGGGAGAACGCGCGCTGACGCGTCCGACGAAGGGTTCGGTGATGTACATCGTCCCGCTCGAGTCGAAGGCGAGGTCGTCCGGTGAACGGATCTCCTCCCCCACGGATGGGACCACCTCCGCCGCACCGCTCTCGAGGTCGAGCGTGCTCACCTGGCCACCGTATGCCTGCGCGACATGGAGGCGCCCGTCCGGTCCGAACCGCATGCCGTTCGCGCCGCAGAGCGGACTTGGTCCGCAGGTACGCGAGCACCGCCAGCCCTCAGCCAGACGTGGTGCCGCTTCTACGCCGTCGCGGGAGAGCATGGTCTCCGCCCCTCCGGGTCCAACACTCCGGATATGGAATCATGCAAAGTAGACGGAATCCCTGCGGCAAGCAACGGCAAGGAAGCGCATATAGCCAATTTTCGCGTTGACAAACGCATCCACGAGTGCGCAAATTCGACCCCAAGCACCTGACCGGGTGGACGATCCAACCAGGGGAGAGGATGGTGAGGAACCGACACACCAGCAGATGGCCAATCCTGGCCGGATTTCTGGCCCTGTGCGGGGCGGCCGGCCCCGTCACCGCCGAGGAGGACGACGAGTCCACCGGCATGATCGAGGAGATTCTCGTGACCGCCGAGCGGCGCGCGCAGAACCTGCAGGAGACGCCCATCGCGATCACCGCGCTGTCCGCGGACACGATCGAGCAGACAGGCATGGACCAGATGGAGGAACTGCAGTTCGTCGTGCCATCGCTGACGTACGGCATGCAGTCCACCTACTCGCTCGTCGCCATCCGCGGCGTTGGCTCGGACGTGGTCACCACTGCCGAGCCGTCCATCGCGACCTACGAGGACGGCGTGTACACGGGGCTCTCCTTCACCCACAACGTCCCGGGCTTCGACCTCGAACGCATCGAGGTGCTGCGCGGACCGCAGGGGACGCTGTACGGACGCAACGCCCTGGGCGGCGTCGTGAACTTCATCAGCAAGGCGCCGAGTTTCGAGCCGGAGGCCAACGTCGTCGCCACCCTGGGCGACTTCGACACCCGGGGCATCGACCTCGGGGCCACGGGCGGACTCCTCTCCGACGTCGTCGCCGGCCGTATCAGCGTCCGCCGTCACGAGATGGGCGACTACCGCGACAACCTGGTTCCGGGCGTCCCGGACTTCGGTGAGTCGCGACAGGACGTGGTGCGCGGCTCCCTGCTGATCGACGCGAGCGAGGAGTTGACGATCACGCTGCGCGCCGGCTACTCCTCGCACTACACGACCAACGCCTACCAGCTCGTGTCGTCCTTCCCCGTCCCGCCGTTCGCCATCGACACCGGCGAACCGCTGACCGCGGCGGACCCGTTCGGCCTGACGACGCTGGTGGACGGCCCCTACGGCCCGCTGCCCCTCGGCATCTTCTCAGCGCCGGCGCAGTTCTTCCACGACAACCCCGGACTCCTCTCCCCGGCGGATATCGAGAAGCTGGGCGGCGGCAGCATCGCCGACTACTACGGACTCGTTTCCCGGCCGGGCCCAGTGCCGCCCGACCCCACCAAGAGCCTCAAGGGCGCCTCCGCCATCCCCACCTTCTGGGACGTCGACCAGACCAGTCTCTCCGCCACCGTCGAGTGGGACCTCGGCGGCGCCGTCCTGCGGTCGATCACCGGCTGGCGGGACAGCGAGATGTTCTTCCAGCAGGACAGCACCGGCGCATCGACCGCGGCGGTGGTGTTCGACCCGGGCGGTCATGAGACGGAACAGATCTCGCAGGAATTCAACCTGCTCGGCACCGCGATGGACGACCGCCTCGACTGGCTGGTCGGGGTCTACTACGCGCGGGAGGAAGGCCTGTTCCACTCGACGGTGTGGCTGCCGACGGCCAACGACAGCACGCTGGCGGGCATCGCCACGGGTAACCCTGCGTACGATCCCTCGGATCCCAACAGCTACCCGTTCCAGCTCATCCCGCAGGAGGCGTTCCCACACTCGCTGTTCTCGACCCGCCTGGGGCCGGGAGACGAGCTCAAGACCCTGCTGCGGGAAGGGGACAACTATCCTCCCGGCACCGGGCGCTGGAAGGCCGGAGACATCCCCGACATGACCTTCCTCGGATTCCTGATCGACACGGAAAGCACCTCGCAGGCGCTGTTCGGCCAGTTGACGTATCACATGACCGAGCGCGCCCGGGTGACCGGGGGCCTGCGCTACACCGAGGACGACAAGGACGCGACGCGCAGCTACCACTTCAACCTGCTCGCTACCCTGCTGCAGCTCGGGGGCGTGCCCCGACAGTTCTGGACGATCTGCAACAACGAAAGTCACGACGCGTCCTGGGACGCCTGGACCGGCACGATCGGCCTCGACTACGACCTGAACGAGGACACGATGGTCTACGCCAAGTACTCCGAAGGGTACAAGGGCGGCGCGTTCAACGCCGGCGAGTGCGGCGCCGGCGCCTACAACCCGGAGTACCTCGACGCCTTCGAGGGCGGCATCAAGTCGACCTTCCTGGACGGCCAGGTGCGCACCAACCTCGCGTTCTACTCGTACGACTTCCAGGACATCCAGTTCACGCTCTACGTGCCGAACCGCGCCTTCATCCGCAACGCCGGCCAGGCGGAGACCTGGGGCGTCGAACTCGAGTACACCATCAGCCCCGCGGCCATGCCGGGCTTCAGCCTGCAGGGCCACCTCTCCTACCAGGACTCGGAGTACACCGAGGGCGTGTTCCGGGATCCGGCGGGCATCGTCGCGGCGGGTGCGGACGTTTCCGGAAACCCGCTCATCCGGGCGCCCGACGTGACGTTCAGCGTGGTCGGCGAGTACGCGTTCCGGGCGGGCACCGGCGACGTGGTCCTGCGCCTGGAAGCCTCGTACAAGGACGAATACACCAACGACATCTTCGCCGGCACGGCGCCGCTGGCGTCGAAGGCCACGCAGCCGGCGTACTGGATGACCAACGTGCGGGCCATCTGGCAGCCGAACCAGCGCTACGAGTTCCAGGCCTTCGTCGAGAACGCCGGGGACGAGCTCTACTCGGTTAACCGCGTCATCTTCAGCACCCCCGCCGCGCTCGAGAACGTCGGCGGGCAGTTCACGACGCCCAGGACCTACGGGATCCGGGTCCGGGCGCACTTCGGATCATAGGGAGGATCCACTCATGTACGACGTCATCATCAAGGGAGGCACCGTGGTCGACGGCACCGGTGCGCAACCGCAGGTCACGGATATCGGCGTGACCGACGGACGCATTGCCGAGGTCGGCAGGATCGCGGATGGCGCTCGCGCCGGGCGACGCATCGATGCCGACGGCGCGCTGGTGCTGCCCGGCTGGGTCGATGCGCACACGCACTACGACGGCCAGGTCACCTGGGACGACCGGCTTGAGGGATCGGCGGCCAACGGCGTGACCACGGTGGTCATGGGCAACTGCGGCGTCGGCTTCGCACCCGTTCCCCAGGGGGGCGCGGAAGACCTCATCGACCTGATGGAGGGCGTCGAGGACATCCCGGGCACCGCCCTGTTCGAAGGCATGCCCTGGGGCGCGTGGGAGACCTTCCCGGAGTACCTGTCCTACCTGGACACGCGGGCGTTCAGCCTCGACGTGTGCGCCCAGCTCGCCCACGGGGCGTTGCGCTTCTACGTGATGGGCGAGCGCGCCATCACGCGCGAAGCGGCCAGCGCCGACGAGCTCGAAGCCATGGCGCGCATCGCCGACGCGGCGGTGCGGTCGGGCGCGGTCGGCTTCAGCACGTCCCGCATCATCGGCCACAAGTCGATGTCCGGCTACTGCGTGCCGGGCACATTCGCAGCCGAGGCCGAACTCCTCGCGATCGCGACGGCCATGCGCGACGCCGGCGGCGCCGTCCTGCAGGCGATTCCAGCGAGCACCATCGGCCAGCTCGAGGGCATGGAGCCGGAGCACAGCGAACTCCTGGACGAGGTCCGCCGGCTCGGCAACGTGTCGCGCGCCACCGGACAGACGGTCGTCTTCACCACCGTCCAGAGCAACGACGCGCCGGAGCGTTGGCGTGGCGTGCTGGCCGCCGTCGACGAGGAGAACCGCGGGGGCGCGGACCTGCACCCGATGATCGCACCGCGGGCCGCCACCGTCTTGACGACCCTGCGCGGTTACCACCGCTTCATGCAAAGGCCCACCTACCTGAAGCTCAAGGACCTCCCCCCCGAGCGGCTGGTCGCGGAACTCCGCAAACCCGAGGTCAAGGCCGCGATCCTCTCCGAGACGGACGTCCCGGATCCCCGGCCCGGCGCAATGGAGAACCTGCTCCCCGCCCTGTTCGATGCCGCGCTGCCCCTCACCTTCGAGCTGCGCACACCACCGGACTACGAGCCGCTGCTCAGCGAGTCGCTGGCCGCCCGGGCGGAGCGCGAGCAACGCGACCCGCAGGAGTACCTGTACGACTTCCTGCTGGGGGACGGCGGCAACGCGGTCGCCGTGTATCTCGGGGCCAACTACATCGAGGGCAACCTCGACGCGTGCCGCTCGATGCTGCTCGATCCCCACACGGTCACCGGACTGTCGGACGCCGGGGCGCACGTCAACTTCATCTGCGACATGTCGATTCCCACGTTCAACCTCACCCACTGGGTCCGGGATCGCGACCGCGGCGAGCGGCTGCCGATCGAGTTGATGGTGGCCAAGTGCACGAAGGTGCCGGCGAGGCTCTTCGGGCTGCACGACCGCGGCACGCTGGAAGTCGGCATGCGCGCGGACGTGAACGTGGTGGACCTGCCGAGCCTGACCATTCACCGGCCGAAGCTGCTGCACGACCTGCCCGCCGGCGGTTCGCGCTTCATCCAGCCGGCGACAGGCTACGTCGCGACCCTGGTCCACGGCGAGGTCACGCGCGAGGGCGACCGGGACACCGGCGTACGCCCGGGGCGCGTGGCGCGGCCCACGTCCGTCTCCTCGCAGACGGCGGCTGCCTAGACGAGCGCAGAAACGTTCACAACAGGGCGGCCGAGCCCACGGGGGCACAGGATCACCATGGCCGCTAGGCATGAGGGAGCGCACGCTTGACCGAACACGACACCCCCTTCATCGTGGAAGAGTGGATGGGCGCCAGCCCGGGCGGTCACGTCATCCTGAAGGGACGGCGCTGCAGGCACTGCGACGTCGTCCTGTGGCCGCCGGTGGCGCGCTGCGAGGCCTGCGGCAGCGCGGACCTCGCACCTGCGGAACTCGGCCCCGATGCGGAACTCCACTCGATCACGACCGACTGGACCGGCACCTTCCTGGGCTATCCGCACCTCGTGGGGCAGGTGCGCTTCCCCGAGGGCACGTTCGTGCAGGGGTTCGTCGCCGCGCCCATCGACGGGGCGCCCGCGATCGGGGCGGCCGTGCGGCTCGTGCCGTTTCCCGTCAAGGTGCAGGGCACCGAACTCGTCACCTACGCTTTCGAGCCCACCGGGGAGCAATGACATGCGCGATGTGATGGTGGTGGGCGTCGGCACGACACGGTTCGCGCAGTACGAGGACCGTAGCTGGATCGACCACGGCGTGGAGGCCGTCTCCGCGGCGTTGACCGACGCCGGCCTGGCCTGGACGGACATGGAACGCGCCTACTGCGGTGCGATGGGGGCCGTCGGCCCCTACGCCGGCAACCGGGTGGGACACGAGCTGGGCCTGACCGGGGTGCCGATCCAAAACATCGACAACGCGTCCGCGAGCGGCAACTCGGCGTTTCACTCGGCGTGCCTCGCGGTCGGCACCGAACAGTGCGACGTGGCCATCGGCTTCGGCGTGGGCCAGCTCGGCAGGAGCATGGGCAACAACATGGGCGACGAGGGCCAGGTGCGGCGGTTCGTCGCGCGGGCCTACGGCAACGCGATGGCCATCTTCGCCCTGGCCGCGAAGCGTCGCATGCACGAGTTCGGCACGCCGGTGGAGGCGTTCGCGAAGATCGCCGAGAAGAGCAAGCACTACGGTTCGCTGAACCCACACTCCCAGATACGCAAGCGCTACACCGTCGAGGAGATCCTGGAGGCGCGGCCGATCGCGGATCCCCTGACCCTGCCCATGTGCTGTCCGGTGGGCGACGGCGGCGCCGCCGTGATCGTCGCCTCGCGGCACGTGGCCGCCCGCCTCGGCGCGGCGCCGGTCCGCGTTCGCCACACCGCCATGTACGGCGAGACCTTCCAGCAGGAGCGGGCATGGGGTCACGCCCTGATGCTCGCGGAAGGCGCCAGGGACTTCTACGAAACGGCCGGCATCGGCCCGGAAGAACTGGACGCGGTACAGCTCCACGACGCCACCGCCAACGAGGAACTGGAGTACTACGAGGCCCTGGGGCTGTGCGGTGTCGGCGAGGGCGACCGCCTCGCGCTCGACGGCGAAACTGGCCCGGGGGGTCGCATCCCGGTGAACACCGATGGCGGGTTGATCTCCCGCGGACACCCGCTCGGGCCGACCGGCTGTGCGCAGATCGCCGAGATCACCCGGCAGCTCCGGGGCCAGGCGGGGCCGAGACAGGTGGAAGGCGCGCGGACCGGCCTCATCCAGCAGACCGGGGCGGGGGAAGTGTTCTTCCTGCACATGCTGACGCGGGAGTAGGCGCGAGCTACGCTCGCGTTGGGAGTTTCGCTGGCGCGAAACTCCTGCGAGGCAGCATCTCGCTCAGGCCCGCCAGGGGAGGAGGAAGACATGCTCGACTGCTACCGGGTACTGGACGTGACGGACCGCCGCGGGCTCTTCTGCGGCAAGCTCCTGGCGGACCTCGGCGCGGACGTGATCCGCGTGGACGCCTTCGAGGACGAGCTTGCTCAGGCCGGCCGCCCCGAGACGCTGGCGGAGGACGAGCGCCTCGTCTGGCAGGTCTTCAATGCGAACAGGCGCCGCGTTACCGGGCCGGCGACGCCCGCGGATCGGGACGCCTGGCTCCGTGACCTCGTGTCCGGGTGCGACGTGCTGGTCGAGTCCGGGACCGCGCAGCGTTTCGGGCTGGATCACGATGCGGTGTCGAAGCTCAACCCGGGCATCGTCTACGTGTCCGTTTCGCCGTTCGGCCAGGAAGATTCGGAAACCGACCCCGCGGTGACGGACCTGACCCTGCAGGCCGCCAGCGGCAGCCTCATCCTCGCCGGCGACGCGGATCGCGCACCGCTCGCCACGCGCGGCCTGTCCCCCTGGACCTTCGCCGGCGCGGCCGCGGCGACCGGCGCCGTCATCGCGCTGATGCACCGCGCCAGGTCCGGGGAAGGCCAGCGTGTCGACGTCTCCGCCCAGGAAGCCGCCGCGATCGCCGGCGGCGGGGCGCTCGTGCCCGGTATCACGGGTTTCGGCGAGTCTTTCGTGCGCCAGGGCAACGCGCTGCCGACCGCGGGGGGACACCCCGTACCGGTGATCTGGCCGGCGCGTGACGGGTACGTGTCGCTGACGATCGGGTTCGACGGTCCGATGCTCGGGTTCTTGAGAAAGCTCTTCGAGTGGCTGTCCGAGGCGGGCCACGGCGACGCCGAAAGCGAGAGCCTGGATTGGCCGGCGTACATCGCCCGTCTGCGCGAAGGAAGCGACGAACTCGGGCCGGTCACGCGGCTCGTCGACCGCGTGGCGGCGTTCCTGGCCAGCCGCTCCAAGCGGGAGCTGTTCGAGGAGGCGGTCGCGCGCGGCGTCCTGCTGGTGCCGGTCGCGACGCTCGCGGATGCGCTCGAGAGCGAGCAGTTCGAAGCGCGCGGGGTATGGCGCGCGCTTCCGGTCGACGGGCGCGAAGTCCGGGTTCCCGGACCGTTCGTCCAGGTCACGGACGGCGGACGGCGGGCGAAGCAGCCCGAAACGGCGCCCGCCCCCGGGGCGCCGGCCCTCGACGGCGTCCGGATCCTCGACTTCTCGTGGGTCATGGCGGCGCCCTACTCGACCCGGGTGCTCGCGGACTTCGGCGCGGACATCGTCAAGGTCGAGTCCCTCACGCGTCCGGACCTGTTGCGGTTCCTGCCGCCGTTCCTCGACGCGCCGATGCCCGATAACGGGGTGAACTACCACAACATCAACGCCGGCAAGCGCAGCATCGCCCTCGACCTCGGCACCGAGGAAGCGCGGAAAGTCGTGATCGACCTCCTCGACTGGGCGGACGCCGTGCTCGAGTCCTTCTCGCCGCGGGCCATGAAGGCCTGGGGGCTCGACTACGCAAACCTCGCAAGGGTGAAACCCGACCTCGTCATGGTCAGTTCCTGCCTGTTCGGGCACACCGGCCCGCTCGCCAAGGTGCCCGGATACGGCACCATGGGCGCGGCCGTGGCCGGCCTCGTGGCGCCGACCGGCTGGCCGGACCAGGGTCCAACGGGGCCGTGGGGACCCTATACGGACTTCACCGCGCCCTGGCTGACGGCCTGTGCCCTGCTCGGCGCCCTCGAGCGGCAGCGGCGGACCGGCCAGGGCGCCTACATCGACTTCGCGCAGGCCGAGTCGGCCCTGCAGTTCCTCGCGCCATCCATCGCGGAGTTCGGCCTGACCGGGCAGCCGCTGGCGCCCGACGGCAATGCGAGTCCCCACATGTCGCCGCACGGTGTCTTTCCGACCATGGGGGACGACGACTGGATCGCGGTCGCCGTACGCGACGACCGGGACTGGCACGCGCTCTGCGAAGCCGCTGCCGATCCCGCCCTCGCGCGGCTCGCCGACCTCGACGATAGTCACCGCATCGAGCGGCGTGCCGAAGTCGAGGCCGCCGTCGCAGCGTGGACTGCGAATCACGAGGCCGACCGGCTCGAGCGCAGACTGCAAGCGGCCGGCGTGCCGGCCCACCGGATCGCGCAGGCAGCGCATGCCCGCGAGGAAACCCGATTTCGTGCCCGCGGCCACTTCGTCGACGCGCCGCACGCCGAGTTCGGGCCGCTGACCATCGAGTCGACGGCGCTGCGCCTGTCCGGGACTCCCGGCGGGCCGCGCACCGCCGGGCCACGGCTCGGACAGCACACCGAGGAGGCGCTGCGGGGAATTCTTGGCTATTCCGATGCACGGATGCGCGAACTCCGGGCCGCGGGCGCCATCCCCGGTACGGGCGGATGACCGCCAGATCGAGGGCAATACCGTGAGCGAGCCTTTCGTACTCTCCTCCGCGGCGGACGGCATCGGCAGGATCACCCTGAACGAACCTGCGAGGCTCAACCCGGTCAACCTGGAACGCGTCACCGAACTGGTGGACGCCTGCCGGGCGATGTCCGAGGACGACGCCGTCCGCGTGGTCATCGTCACCGGCGCCGGGCGGGCGTTTTCCTCTGGCGCGGACCTGTCGACTCCGGTGCCGGAAAACGTGTCCATCGAACCAGCATCGGGGTCGGTTTTCGACGTGGGCACGGGGCTGTGGGTGCTGGCGGCCATGCGCCAGCCCGTGATCGCGATGGTCAACGGCCCCGCGGTCGGTTTCGGTGCGGAACTTGCGATCAGCGCCGACATCCGCATCGCGGGCGCGTCCGCCCGATTCCGGTTCCCCTTCTCCCTGCTCGGCACGGTCAGCGACACGGGCGCCGCCACCTGGCTCCTGCCGCGCCTGATCGGCTGGTCCCGGGCAGCCGAGATCCTGTACTCGGGCCGCATGGTGGAGTCCGACGAGGCGGCGGAGATCGGACTGGTCAACCGGGTCGTGCCGGATGACGAGTTGCCGGCCGCCGTGGACGAAATGGCCCGCTCGTTCGCCGAGCGATCCGCGCCCGCAGTACAGCAGATGAAGCGGATGCTCTTCGCCGGGCTGGACGAACGGAAGGCCGAACACGTCCTGCGCCAGTACTTCGCCTTTCGGGAGCGGGACACGTCCTTCGACCCGGCGGCCTACTTCGACAGCGTCAGGGGGAAGGGGCCGGCGCGTCGGTGAAGGTGCTCGGCGTCCACCGGCTCCTGACGACTCGTTGTCTCTCAACGAAACGCTGAGGGCGTACTGCCAAGCTGCAGGGACCACCGGACGCGACGACGAAGTCTCTGTTCGAGAGCCTGCGGTCGCGGCATCCCGACCGCTGCAAGGCCGGGCAGCTACGCACCCTGCAGCGGCGGATCCGCGAGTGGCGAGAGGTGAAGGCTCTCTCCCGCATGATCCCGTTGCCCGAGTCGAGGGTGGTGCTCAGCGCGCCGCCCGCCCGCTTCAAAAGCGGGCGGCGCGCACCGGGCGTCGTCGGCCGGCCCCGAACCGGGCGATCTCGCTCCATTCACGGGACCAGCATCGCAAAATGGAAACTGGCCACCAAAGCGGGGCAGGTCCAGGTCCACCCCGTCGCGTTTCCTCGGAAACACCGGCGGAAACGTCGCCGGGAACTGCGGCCGCAGCGCCGGCTCGATC
>VXNE01000588.1:14628-16178 GCA_009840715.1 Gammaproteobacteria bacterium | reverse complement strand
TCCCTCGTCCCACGAGTTATTAACGCGTATGTTCGGCGTCAGCGTCAGTTGGGTATACGTGACTGACCTTCGCGAGCACAAACAGCTACATCGGACACGCCGGGAAAGGCTACGAGTACGGTGTGCCGTGGCTGACGATGGCCGTGCTGCTGGTGGTCATGGCGTTCGTCTCGTGGCGGCTGGTGGCGCCCCGGCTGCGGCGCTTCACGGCGGAGTGGGATTCCGTGACCGTGCCGGACTTTCTCGCGGTGCGCTTCGCGAGCCGCCGGGTGCGGATCGCCGCCGCGCTCGTGATCGCGTTCTCGAGCCTCCTGTACCTGATCGCGATCTTCAAGGGCGCGGGCAACCTCTTCGAGGCGTTCCTCGGCGTGCCGTATCCGGCCGCGGTGGGCATCACGCTCGTCATCGTGATGTCCTACACGTCCCTCGGGGGCTTCGTGTCGGTGGTGCGGACCGATGTCCTGCAGGGCGTACTGATGGTGATCGGCGCGCTCTTGCTCTTCGGCTTCGTGACGCACGCCGCCGGCGGCGTGGGAGTCATCCGGGAACTCGACGCCCGTCCCGACACGTCGCACCTCACCGAACTCAACGCGGCCATTCCCTTCGTCGTCCTGGTCGGCATCGCGCTGGCTGGCTCGCTGAAGCTCCTCGTGGACCCGCGCCAGGTGACCCGGTTCTACGGGCTGCGCGACGCGCGCAGCATCCGCACGGGGATGTGGATCGCCGGCATCGGCATCCTGGTGGTGCAGTTCTCGCTGTTGCCGGTCGGGCTCTATGCACGGTTCCTGCTGGACGGCGTGACCGACACCGACGTGGTCGTGCCGCTCCTAGTCACCGATCGCGCCGTGTTCCCCGCACTCGTGGGAGACTTCCTGGTGGTCGCCATCATCGCCGCGGCGATGTCCTCCCTCGACAGCGTGCTCCTGGTCGCCGCCTCCGTGGTGGTACGCGACATCCGCATGGAGCTCGGACCACTTCCGGAACGCGCGGCGATCGCGTGGACACGCTGGGGCGTCATCGGGTTCGCTGTCGTGGCCGCCGTGGTGGCCCTGAACCCGCCGGGCGGCATCGTCGAGATCACGATCTTTTCCGGCAGTCTCTATGCGGTGTGCTTCATTCCGACCGTCGTCATCGCCCTCCATTGGTCCCGGGGTAGCGAGACCGCGGCGCTGGCGGCCTTCGGGACGGGGATTGCGGTGCTCGTGGGGTGGCTGCTGCTCGGTTGGCAGGCACACCTGCACGAGGTGTTCCCGGCGCTTGCCGCATCGACGCTCGTGTACATCGCGCTGGCGCGCCTGACGCCGCCGGTGAAAGACGCGCGGGTCGCCGGTTTCTTCGGTCGCTGACGGCGGCTGGCGGGCCCGAACCTGGAGTGTGCTTCCGCTCACCGGATGAGGATAGAGGACGAACCCCGTCGTGCCGGACGACGACGTGCGTCGTGCAAGGGCTTGGCGGAATCTGCAAGACGGGCGGGGACGAGCCCCGCCCCTACGAGCTCGACGCGACAACACCTCATCCGCGCCACCGGGACCGGAGAACGACATGTCCAT